>DASSON010000060.1:0-24915 GCA_035700525.1 Burkholderiales bacterium | reverse complement strand
GCTGGGCATCGTCGGCGACCTGTTCGAATCGTGGATCAAGCGCCGTGCCGGCGCCAAGGACAGCGGCCACTGGCTTCCCGGGCACGGCGGCATACTCGATCGCATCGATGCGCTGACCGCCGGCATGCCGCTGGCCGCATTATGCTACGTAGCCGGCAGGATTTTTGCGGGATGAGGATCAAATGACTGCGACGCGCAACATCACCGTGCTCGGCGCGACCGGCAGCGTCGGCCGCAACACGCTCGACGTGATCGCACGCCATCCGCAACGGTTCCGCGTGGTCGCGCTGACCGCGCGCAATCACTGGCAGATGCTGTTCGAAGCCTGCCAGCGTTTCCGGCCGGAATACGCGGTGATGACCGATGCCGCCGCGGCACAGGCACTGCAGCACAGCGTGCAGGCGGCGCATCTGCCGTGCCAGGTATTGAGCGGAGCGGATGCGCTGGAAGAAGTGGCGGCGCTGCCGCAGGCCGATACCGTGATGGCGGCGATTGTCGGTATCGCCGGGCTCAAGGCCACGCTGGCTGCTGCACGCGCCGGCAAGTGCGTGCTGCTCGCGAACAAGGAAACGCTGGTCACGGCCGGGCATGTGTTCATCGAAGCGGTGCGCGCCAGCGGCGCGCGGCTGCTGCCGATCGACAGCGAGCACAATGCGATCTTCCAGGCGCTGCCGCGCGACTACGGCGGCGATGCCGATCGTGCCGGCGTGCGCCGCATCATCCTTACTGCTTCCGGCGGGCCGTTCCGCACGCTGCGGCGCGAGGCGCTGGGGCAGGTGACGCCGGACCAGGCATGCCGCCACCCGAACTGGGTGATGGGGCGCAAGATCTCGGTCGATTCGGCGACAATGATGAATAAAGGCCTCGAGGTGATCGAGGCGCACTGGCTGTTCGGCGTCGAACGCGATCGCATCCATGTCGTGATCCATCCGGAAAGCGTGATTCACTCATTGGTCGAATACGTCGACGGTTCCATGATTGCGCAGCTCGGCAATCCCGACATGCGCACGCCGATCGCAGTCGGCCTCGGTTTTCCGGAGCGCATTGCCGCCGGCATCGACTTCCTGGAGCTGGCGAAGGTCGGTACGATGCACTTCGAGGAGCCCGATCTCGAGCGCTTTCCCTGCCTCGGACTCGGTTACCGTGCACTGGCCGCCGGCGGCAATGCGCCGGCGGCGCTCAATGCCGCCAACGAAGTCGCGGTCGAGCATTTTCTCGCGGGCCGTCTGCCGTTCACGCGCATTCCGGGCGTGATCGAAGCGGTGCTGTCGCGGCTCGACGTGCAGCCGCTGACGTCGCTCGACGACGTGCTCGCGACCGATGCGTGGGCGCGCGGCCAGGCGTTGGCATGGCTTGCGCAATCGGCGGGCGGCGGCCGGACGGCGAGCGCGGCATGAGCACGCACGGAGCCATCGTATGATGAACGTGCTGACGACGCTGCTGGCGTTCGTGGTGGCGCTCGGCGTGCTGGTCACGGTGCACGAATTCGGCCACTACCTGGTGGCGCGTCTGTGCGGTGTCAAGATCAAGCGCTTTTCAGTCGGCTTCGGCAAGCCGCTGTGGATGAGACGCGCCGGGCGCGACGCGACCGAATGGGTGGTCGCGGCGATCCCGCTCGGCGGTTATGTAAAAATGGTCGATGAACGCGAGGGTGAGGTCGCGCCCGCCGACCTGCCGCGCGCGTTCAACCGCCAGCCGGTGGCGCGCCGCTTTGCGATCGTGTGCGCCGGACCGGTTGCCAACGTCATACTGGCCGTTGCCATTTTCTGGCTGCTGCTGGCGTACGGGGTGCCGGCGCTGAAACCCGTCATCGACGCGCCGCCGCCGGGCACGCCGGCGGCGGCGGCCGGCTTCGCCGCCGGCGATACCATTCTGCGCATCGGCGGCACCCCTGTGGCGAGCTGGCAGGACGTGCGCTGGAACCTGCTCGATGATGCGTTCGGCCGCAAGTCGATCGACATCACGGTGCGCAGCGCGACGAATGGCAGCATCGTGCAGCGGCCGCTCGACGTCAGTGTGCTGTCGTATGCCGATCTCGATCGCGATTTCATGAAACCGCTCGGGTTTGCGCTGTACACGCCGCCAATTGCGCCCGTCATCGGCAAGGTGCTGCCCGGCACGCCGGCGGCCGCCAGCGGACTGCGCGAAGGCGACGTGATCACCGCGATCGCCGGGCAGCCGATCGATAACTGGCAGCAGGTCGTGACCGCGATTCGCGGACATCCGTCGATGCCGCTCGACATTCAGGTGCGCCGCGCGGATCGCACGCTGCAACTGAACGTGACACCGGAAGCGGTCTCGGCCGGGGGTTCCCGCATCGGCCGCATCGGCGTGGCGCCGAAGGTTGACGAAAGCGCGCTGTCGAATCTGGTGACGGAAGTGCGTTATCCGCTGCTGCCGGCGCTCGCGCACGCGGCGCGCAAGACCTGGGACATGTCGGTGTTCACGCTGAAGATGCTGGGCGAGATGGTGATCGGGCACGTGTCGCTGAAAAATCTTTCGGGTCCGATCACGATTGCGGATTATGCCGGACAGTCGGCGCACGTCGGATGGGTCGCGTACCTCGGCTTCATCGCGCTCATCAGCATCAGTCTCGGCGTACTGAATCTGTTGCCGATTCCGTTATTGGATGGGGGGCACTTGATGTATTATATCGTCGAAATTTTCCGTGGGCGCCCGGTTCCGGACAAGGTCATCGAGTTCGGCCAGCAGGTGGGCATGGTGCTGCTGGTCACGCTGATGGCCTTTGCACTTTACAACGACATCAATCGGCTGATAAGCGGCTAACTTAATGATGCGCAGTTTGTTCCTTTTGTTGCTGGCGTGCTGCTACGCCGGCGCAGCGTGGGCTTTTGAGCCTTTTGTCATCAAGGACATCCGTGTCGAAGGCCTGCAGCGCGTCGAGGCCGGAACCGTGTTCAGCTATCTGCCGGTCAAGGTCGGCGACACGATGACCGACGAGAAAGCGTCGCAGGCGGTCAAGGCACTCTATGCAACCGACTTCTTCAAGAATGTAACGCTGGAAGAGCAGAACGGCGTGCTGATCGTGGAAGTGCAGGAGCGTCCGACGATCGCGCAGATCGATTACGTCGGCATCAAGCAGTTCGACAAGGACACGCTCAACAAGGCGATGACGCACATCGGTCTCGCCCAGGGCCGCATCTTCGACAAGTCGCTGCTCGACAAGGCGGAGCAGGAACTCAAGCGCCAGTATCTGTCGCGCGGCTACTACGACGTGAACGTGACGACCACGGTGACGCCGCTGGAACGCAACCGCGCGTCGATCAACTTCAATGTCGAGGAAGGCAAGGTCGCGAAGATCCGCCAGATCAGCATTGTCGGCGCGCACGTTTTTCCGGAGAAGACGCTGTTGAAGCAGTTCACGCTGCGCACGCCCGGCATCTTCACCTGGTTCACGAAGAACGACCAGTATTCCCGTGAAAAGCTCGCGGCCGACGTCGAAACGCTGCGCTCGTACTATCTCGACCGCGGCTACCTGGAGTTCCGCGTCGATTCGACGCAGGTGCAGATCACGCCCGACAAGCAGAACATCTACATCACGATCAACGTCACCGAAGGGCCGAAGTACACGGTAAGCGACGTCAAGCTGGCGGGCAAGACGCTGCTGCCGAAACCGGAGCTGATGAAGCTGATCGAGATTCATCCGGGTGAAGTGTTCTCGCGCAAGAAGCTCACCGAATCGACGAAAGCCATCGGCGATCGCCTGGGCAACGACGGCTATGCGTTTGCCAACGTCAACGCGGTACCGCAGCTCGACAAGAAGGATCACAAGGTCGCGTTCACCTTTTTCGTGGATCCCGGGCGGCGCGTCTATGTGCGGCGCATCAACGTCACCGGCAATACGCTGACGCGCGATATCGTGATCCGCCGCGAAATGCGGCAGTTCGAAGGCGCGTGGTACAACGCACAGAACATCAAGCGCTCCAAGGAGCGCGTGGACAAGCTGGGATTCTTCGATGACGTGAATGTCGAGACGCCGGCCGTCCCCGGCAGCCCCGACGAGGTGGACGTCAATGTCAACGTCAAGGAAAAGCCGACCGGCACCATTCTGCTCGGCGCCGGCTTCGGCAGCGGCGAAGGGCTGATCCTGTCGGGCGGCATCACGCAGAACAACATCTTCGGCACCGGCAACTCGCTGTCGTTGCAGGTCAATGGCAGCAAGGTCAACACCCTGTACTCGCTGTCCTACACCAATCCGTACTGGACCATCGACGGCGTGAGCCGCGGTTTCGACATTTACAAGCGCAATTACGACCCGTCGGTGTTCGGTCTCGGCGACTACCGCACCAGCTCGGTCGGCTTGATGATGCGTTTCGGCGTGCCGATCTCGGAGACCGATACCATTCAGTACGGGATTGGTTACGACCGCACCAATATCACGACCTTTCCGGACAGTCCGACGCGCTACCTCGACTACGTCAACCAGTTCGGCGACACCGCGACGTCGATATTGGGAACGGTGGGCTGGATTCGCGATCGCCGTGACAGCGTGATCTATCCGACGAAAGGCTCGTACCAGCACGCCACGCTGGAAACCGGCCTGCCCGGCGGCAGCCTGAAATACTACAAGGCCTCTTACCGCTATTCGCAGTATTTTCCGCTCAGTCGCAATTACACGCTGTACGTGAACGGGCAGATCGGCTATGCCAATGGGTACGGCAACAAGCCGCTGCCGTTCTACAAGAACTTTTACATCGGCGGCGTATCGACGGTGCGCGGCTTCAAGACCGCCAGCATCGGCCCCCAGGATACCGACGGCACGCCGCTCGGCGGCAGCCATGAACTGCTCGGCAGCGTCGAGTTCCTGTTTCCGTTCCCCGGCCTGGAGGACAACAAGGCGGTGCGGCTGTCATGGTTCGTCGACAGTGGCACGGTCGGCGAGACGTACCAGCTGGGCGAGATGCGCTATTCGACCGGGCTGGCGGTATCATGGAACTCGCCGCTCGGTCCGCTCAAGATCAGCGTGGCGAAGGCGCTGCGGTCATTTCCCGGAGATGAAAAGCAGGCGCTGCAATTCACGTTTGGAACGACGTTTTGATGCGTCCCCGAATCACCCTCAGCCGGCGTTCGTCCCGACCTGTCTCCAAGAACAACGCGGGCCGCACGGCATGAGCCTGCGTTAATGACGAGGAGAACATGTTGAAGCGAGTGTACTGGTTGTCGATTGCGATGGTGTTGATGGCGCTGGCGCCCGCGCTGCAGGCGGCCGAGCCGCTGAAGATCGGTTTCGTTGATGCCGATCGCATCAACCGCGAGTCCGTGCCGGCGGAACAGGCCAGCAAGCGGCTGGAGAAGGAATTCGCGCCGCGCGTCGCGGAGCTGCAGAGCATGGACAAGAAGATCAAGGATATGCAGGCGCAGCTGGAAAAGGACAGCATGACGATCAGCGACAGCGACCGGCTGCGGCGCGAGGAAACGCTGGCGCGGCTGTCGCGTGATTTCCAGCGCAAGCAGCGCGAATACCGCGAAGATCTGAACATGCGCCGCAACGAGGAACTGACGGCGCTGTTCGAAAAGGCCAACAAGGTGATCAAGCAGATCGCCGAACAGCAGCATTTCGATCTGATCCTGCAGGAGGCGGTGTACCGCAGCCCGCGTATCGACATTACCGATCAGGTGCTGAAGGCGCTGGCGGACGAGGCCAACGGGAACCAGAAGAAAAAATAATGCTCGGCCGCTCCGGCAATGGCGCCGGGGCGCCGCATTGATGCAGGCACGCCATATGGTTTTGTGATGAATTCGGGATCCGGCAAGGACTATCGTCTGCGCGAGATCGTGGAGCGCTTCGGGGGCGAACTGGTGGGCGATGCGGAGGTGTGCGTGTCGCAGGTGGCGACGCTCGAGAACGCCGGGCCGCGGCACATTTCGTTTCTGGCGCAGCAGGCCTATCGCGACCGGCTGGAAAAGACGCGCGCCGGCGCGGTGATCGTCGGTAGCGACGCACGCGACCTGACACTGCTGCCGCGCATCGTATGTGACAATCCCTATGCCTATTTCGCGCAGGTATCGTGGCTGTTCAATCCGCCGCGCCGCGATGAGCCGGGTGTGCATGCCAGCGCGGTAATCGGCGACGGTGCGCAGCTCGACGCCAGCGCCAGCATCGCCGCGCACGCGGTGCTCGGGCGCAGCGCACAGATCGGTGCGCACGCGGTGATCGGCGCCGGCTGTGTGGTCGGCGACGGGGCGGTGATCGGTGATTACAGCCGGCTCTACCCGAACGCCGTCGTGTATCATGATTGCATCATCGGCGCGCGGGCGGTGCTGCATTCGGGCACCGTGATCGGCGCCGACGGTTTCGGCATGGCATTCGACGGTGAGCGCTGGCTCAAGATTCCGCAGATCGGCCGCGTGGTGATCGGCGCCGACGTTGAAATCGGCGCCAACACGACGGTCGATCGCGGCGCGCTCGACGACACCGTGATCGAGGACGGCGTCAAGCTCGACAACCAGATTCAGATCGGCCACAACTGCACGATCGGCGCGCACACCGTGATTGCCGGCTGTGTCGGCATTGCCGGCAGTACCCGCATCGGGCGCTATTGCCGGATCGGCGGCGCGGCGATGATCGTCGGCCACATCACGATTGCCGATCATGTCGAAATATCGGGCGGCACGCTGATTTCGCGGTCCATCGCCAGTCCCGGCACCTATACATCCGTCTATCCGTTCGAGACACACGAGCGCTGGATTCGCAATGCGGCGCATCTGCGGCATCTTGATCAGCTGGCGCACAAGGTCCGCCGGATCGATCGGGCATCGACCAAACCAGGGGGAAGCAAGCGATGAGTGCAATGGATATTCAGGAGATCATGGAGTGTCTGCCGCATCGCTATCCGTTTCTGCTGGTCGACCGCGTGCTGTCGTACGAGCCGGGCAGCAACATCGTCGCGATCAAGAACGTGTCCGCCAATGAACCGTTCTTCGTCGGCCATTTTCCGCATCATCCGGTGATGCCCGGCGTGCTGATCATCGAGGCGCTGGCGCAGACTGCGGCACTGCTGGCGATGGTGACGGCCGGTTCGAAAAACGACGGCAAGAGCATCTATTATTTCGCCGGCATCGACAAGGCGCGCTTCAAGAAGCCGGTGTTTCCGGGCGACACGCTGACGCTGCGGGTGTCGGTCACGCGCATGAGCAACGCGGTCGGCAAGTTCGCGGCCAGCGCCTGCGTCGGCGACGATACGGCCGCCGAGGCGGAGCTGATGTGCGTGAAGCGCAATATCGCGCGCGCGGAGGTTGAATGAGCGGCGCCAGGACCGCAATGTCCGCCCGCCATTCCGTCCACCCGACCGCGATCGTCGAGCGCGGCGCGCGCATTGCCGCCGACGTCGAGATCGGCCCCTACACCGTGATCGGCGAGCACGTCGAGGTCGGCACCGGCTGCCGCATCGGCGCGCATGTCGTGATCACCGGCCATACCCGCATCGGCCGCAACAACCGCATCTTCCAGTTCGCGTCGCTCGGCGAAATCCCGCAGGACCGCAAATACGGCGGCGAGCCGACGCGGCTCGAAATCGGCGACGGCAACACCATCCGCGAATTCTGCACCTTCAACACCGGCACCGCGCAGGATGCCGGCGTCACCCGCATCGGCAATGACAACTGGATCATGGCCTATGTGCACGTCGCGCACGACTGCCAGGTCGGCAGCCATACGGTTTTCGCGAACAACGCGCAGCTGGCCGGGCACGTGCACATCGGCGACTACGCGATACTGGGCGGCTTTACCGGGGTGCACCAGTTCTGCCGGGTGGGCGCCCATGCGATCACCGCCGCCGGTTCGATCGTGGTGCAGGACGTCCCGCCGTATGTGATGGCGGCCGGCAGCTTCGCGAAGGCCAGCGGCATCAACGTCGAAGGACTGAAGCGCCGCGGCTTTTCCGCGGCGACGATCGAGTGCATCCGCCGCGCCTACAAGACGCTCTACCGCGAAGGCCTGCTGCTGGAAGACGCGAAGAAGGCGCTCGCCGCGCAGCGCGCCGAGTGTGCGGAGATCGGACCGCTGCTGGATTTTCTCGAACAGTCGCAGCGCGGCATCGTCCGCTGAATCAGAACCTATCTCATGAGTATTCACGTGATGCGTTGCGGCCCAAAAGATGCGGATGCAAGGCGCGGCGCGCCGCCCATAGTCGTTCTATGGGCAAGCGGCGCAACGCCGCAGACGCGCTTTTGGGCCACAACCCTCCGGGACCGGGCGATTTGGGCGCGTTTCAGCGTCGCTCGCCGCTTGCGTAGGCTCGCTATGCGGCGCGACTCGCTCCTGCGCGCCGCCCCACGGAGAGCGCAGCTTTGGAGCGGGGGCGGCATAGCGAGCCCCGGAAAGAGCGCCTCGTGTTCGGCACGCCTCGCCCCGTCTCCGCACCATGGCTTCGCCCACCGTGAACCGGGGCTATCGCATCCCAAATCGCCCGGTCGCACACGCGAATACTCATGAGATAGGTTCTCTGGTCATGAATATCGCGATCGTCGCCGGTGAAGCGTCCGGGGACCTGCTGGGCAGCGGACTGATCCGTACGCTGCGGCGGCAGCGTCCCGATTTGGTTTTCAGCGGTATTGGCGGGCCGCGGATGGAAGCGGCCGGCATGCAGGTACTGTTCCCGATGGAGAAGCTCGCAGTGCGCGGCTACGTCGAAGTGATACGCAGCCTGCGCGAGATTCTCGCGATCCGCCGCGCGCTGCTGCGCACGCTGCGTGCGCACAAGCCGGCGCTGTACATCGGCATCGACGCACCGGATTTTAATCTCGGCGTCGAGCGCAAGCTCAGGGCGTGCGGCGTGCCGACCGTGCATTACGTGAGTCCGGCGATCTGGGCATGGCGCGGCGAGCGCATCCGGCAGATCCGGCAGGCGGTATCGAAAATGCTGACGCTGTTTCCGTTCGAGGCGCCGCTCTACGAGCGTGCCGGCGTAGCGGCCGCGTACGTCGGCCATCCGCTCGCCGACATGCTGCACGATTATCCGTCACGCGAAACGGTGCGCGAGCAGTTGCGGCTGCACGCCGACGTGCCGGTGGTTGCGCTGTTGCCGGGCAGTCGCCAGAGCGAAATCGAGCTGATGGCGGAATCGTTCATCGGCGCCGCGCGGCGCATCGCCGACGCGTTGCCGGGGACGCGCTTCCTGGTGCCGCTGGCGAGCCGTGAAACGCGCGCGCTGTTCGAGACGGCGCTGCATCGCCATGATGCCGCTGAATTGCCGGTAACCGTAATGTTCGGCCACGCGCACGATGCGATGGCCGCTGCCGATGTGGTGCTGGCAGCGTCGGGCACCGCGACGCTCGAAGCGGCGCTGCTGATGCGGCCGATGGTGGTCGCCTACCGCGTGTCGAAGTTGACCGCACGCATGGTGCGGCGACGCGGCCGGGTGCCGTACGTCGCGCTGCCGAACATCCTTGCCGGAGAATTCATCGTGCCGGAATTCCTGCAGGAGGATGCAACGGCGGAAAATCTGGCGCAGGCGGTGCTCAACGTGCTGCGCGACAGGACGGTGCGCGAGCGCGTGGTACGGCGCTTCGAAACCATCGCCGGAACACTGCGGCAGGACAACGCCGCACGCGTCGCCGATGCGATCCTGCCGATGTTGCCCGCAGCATGACGATCGCACGGCTGATCTGCGGCGTGGACGAAGCGGGGCGTGGCCCGCTCGCCGGTCCGGTGTACGCGGCGGCGGTGATTCTCGATCCGGCCGTCATCATCGCGGGTCTGGCGGATTCGAAGGTGCTGAAGCCGGAGACGCGCGAGCGTCTCGCCGTGGAAATCCGAACGCATGCAACGGCATGGGCGGTCGGCAGCGCATCGGTGGACGAAATCGACCGCATCAATATCCTGCAGGCGAGCCTGCTGGCGATGCGGCGCGCGGTCGAAGCGCTCCATGTGCTGCCCGATGAAGTGCTGGTGGACGGAGACAAGGTGCCGAAACTGACGATTGCAGCGCGCGCGATCGTGCGCGGCGACGCCACGGTTGCAGAAATCTCCGCCGCCTCAATCCTCGCGAAAACCGCGCGCGACGCGGAAATGGTGGCGCTGCACCAACGTTATCCGCAATACCGCTTCGACCAGCACAAGGGTTATTCGACACCGGCGCATCTCGCGGCGCTGCAGAGGCATGGCGCGTGTCCGGTGCATCGTCGCAGTTTCGCGCCGGTGCGGCTGCTGCTCGACGGCGATGGGGCGTCCTTCGAAACGATGGCAAAAATTTCCTGATACGGCGTGGAGCACGCAATGAGGATCGCGCTGCTGGTGCATATTCTGTCCGCCGTGATATGGATTGGCGGCATGTTCTTCGCCTACTTCGCACTGCGGCCCGCGTCGGCGCGGATACTGGAGCCGGCGCAGCGGCTGGCGCTGTGGGCAGCAACGCTGGAGCGTTTTTTCGCATGGGTGTGGGTGACGGTGGCGGCGCTGCTGGTCAGCGGTTTCTACATGCTGGCGATGGTGGCGCAGATGACGGCTGTCCCGGGTTACATTTTCATCATGCTTTATATCGCGGTGGCGATGATGCTGATCTTCGCGTACGTCGTCATCGCGCCGTACGCGCGGCTCAAGCGCGCGGTCGCGGCACAGGACTGGCCGGCCGGCGGCGCGGCACTCAATCAGATTCGCGTGCTGGTGGCGGTCAATCTCGCACTCGGCATCATCGTCATCATCGACGCCACGGCGGGCGCGATGATCGGGTGATGGCTGTTCACCTGTTCACCACAGAGACACAGAGCAACAAAGAAAACAAAAAGGCATAACCGCAAAGGCGCAGAGGCGCAAAGGAACGCAGAGGAAAAGCAAAATCGAAAATCTTTAGCGTCTTGCGGCTATCGTTTTTGTTGCCGTCAAGATGATTTCGCCTTTCTCTGCGTCTCTGTGTCTCTGTGGTAAAAACTGCTTTTACCCGACGTCGGCCAGCAGCCGCTTCAGCGCGGCACGCTCGCGGGCCGGCGAAACCAGTGGTTTTCGGGCATGGCATTGCTTTTTGAGCAATCGGTAGTACTCCGCGTCGCTTTCGGCGCGCCATAGCAGCCGCGCCAGCGCGCGTTCGTTCGTTACCGGAAAATAACCGGCATAGTCACCGCCCAGCATGCCGACATTGCCCGGGATGCGTGACGCGATGATCGGAACGCCGGCTGCCAGCGCTTCGCCGACGACGTTGGCGCCGCCTTCCATGCGCGAGCTGATCACCATGATGCGTGCGTGTGCCAGCCGTCTCAGCGTCTGCCAGTGTGGACGTTCACCGAGCCAGGTGTAGCGCGGCTCGAGTGTCATCCACTGGCGCGCTTCATCGGCCATCGCCGTATCCAGCGCACGTCCGAGGTGAATCACGCGTGCCGTGCTTTGCGGCGGCAGATAATGTAACGCGGCGGCCGCACGGAACGGATCCTTTTCGCCGCGCAGATGGCCGGCGACACAAATTTCGAACCAGCGCGTTATCGGCGCCTGCGGGGCAACCGGCGTGACCGACTGGTAGATTACGCGTGTCTTGCGGCGCAACGCGGGTGCCAGTTCCCGTGTGCCTTGGTCCTGCAGCACGATCAGCTGGCTGGCCAGCCGCAGTGATTCCTGAGCGTTGTGGTCGGTGCGGATGTCGCGATAGAGATCGGTGCCGGTGAGCGCGACAATCAATGGCCGTCGCGGGTGGCGTGCGGCAAAGCGCGCGATCGATTCGTGGCTGCGCCGTGCGTGCAGCGCGATCATGACGTCCGCATCGGCACCGTCCCACACGGTTTTGATGCTGACGCGATGCCCGGCCGCGCGCATGAAGCGCGCCCAGCGCACAGCGGTATTACGGTTGCCGCTGCGCGATTGGGCGGAAACGGGCGTGATCAGGGCGATTTTCATCAGCGGCGGATCGGGCTACACTCGGCGATTGACCAGCACCCGAACTATACAACACGCCGATGCCGACATTGCTGGCCGCGCCTGCGGCCGCCGATCTGATCCGCCTGCTGACCGATGCCCGCGCGCGCACGCTGCAGCTGTTCGAGGACCTGACGGGCGAGCGGCTGCTCGGGCCGAAACTGGCGATCGTCAATCCACCGTTGTGGGAAATCGGACACTTGGGCTGGTTCCAGGAGCGCTGGTGTCTGCGCCAGCGTGATGATGATGCGCTCGGCGCGTCGATTCTGGATGGCGCTGACACGCTGTACGATTCGGCGGCGGTGGCGCACGATACGCGCTGGGGCCTGCCGCTGCCGTCGATCGCGGATACGCGCGGCTATATCGACGCGGTGCTGCAGCGGGTGGTACGGCGTATCGAGCGAGGGGCTGCGCCGCAGCTGTCGTATTTCGTTCAACTGGCCGCGCTGCATGAACAGATGCACTGCGAAGCGTTCACGTACACGCGGCAGACGCTCGGCTATCCGCGGCCGGCGCAAGTGCCGCACGCCACGGCCGCCAGTGCCGGGCCGCTGCGCGGAGACGTCGACGTGACCGGCGGAACCTTCCTGCTCGGCGCCCGTCGCGATGACGGTTTCGTGTTCGACAACGAGAAGTGGGCGCACGAAGTGACGGTGGCTCCGTTCGCGATCGCGCGTGCGCCGGTGACGAACGCCGAGTTCGCCGCATTCGTCGATGACGACGGCTATACGCGCCGCGAACTGTGGCGCGACGACGGCTGGCGCTGGCGCGAAAGTATGCAGGCGCTCGCCCCGGTTTACTGGGGACGCCAGAATGGCGGCTGGCTGCGGCGCAGTTATGACGCCATCGTGCCGCTTGCAGCTGATGTTCCCGTCATTCATGTCAACTGGTTCGAAGCTGACGCCTGGTGCCGCTGGGCCGGGCGGCGTCTGCCGACGGAAGCGGAATGGGAGTTCACGACCGCCACGGTGCCGGGTAATACGGCGGTGAAGCGCCGCTACCCGTGGGGCGACGCGGCGCCACGGCCACAACAGGCGAATCTGTATGGCGCTGGCACGGATTGCATCGACGTTGCGGCCGGTGCGGACGGCGACAGCGCATGGGGGTGCCGCCAGATGATCGGCAACGTGTGGGAATGGACTGCCGACTGGTTCAATCCGTATCCCGGCTTCGTGCGCGATCCGTACAAGGAATATTCCGAGCCCTGGTTCGGCAATCATCGGGTGTTGCGCGGCGGCTGCTTCGCGACGCATCCGGCGCTGATCCGCAACACCTGGCGCAATTTCTATACGCCGGACCGGCGCGACGTGTTCGCGGGCTTCCGCACCTGCGCGCGATGAGCGGAAGTTCCGGCCGGATCACGTCGCGCAACAATCCGCTGTTTCGCGAACTGCTGAAACTGGCGCATTCGTCACATGCGCGGCGCAAGTCGCAGCTCGTGCTGCTCGATGGCCCGCATCTGGTCGAAGCGTACCTCAGTCACGTCGGCATGCCGCGGCATCTTGCGGTGAGCGAGAGCGGGCTCGAATCACCGGAGATCGCGGGGCTGCTGCGCCGCGCATCGGCGCTCGAGCCGGCGGTCATTGATGACACGCTGTTCGCACGGCTTTCGCCGGTCGCGACGCCGGCCGGAATTCTCGCGCTCGGCGCGGTGCCGGCGATGCCGCTGCGGCCGGCGGACATCCGCTTCTGTGTGCTGCTGGAGGACATTCAGGATCCCGGCAACATGGGATCGATCCTGCGCTCGGCGGCCGCGGCCGGTGCCGATGCGGCGCTGCTGTCGGCGCACTGCGCGTACGCGTGGTCGCCGAAGGTGCTGCGCGCCGGAATGGGCGCGCACTTCCGCGTCGCGATTCATGAGCACGTCGATCTGCCGGCGTTCATCACGGCGTTTCGGGGCAGTGTCGTGGCCACCGATGCGGCAGCCGTCACATCGGTGTTCGACGCCGATCTCGGCGGGCGGCTGGCGCTGGTGATCGGCAACGAGGGCGGCGGGCTCAGCCCGGTGCTGCGCGCGGCCGCACAGCACACGGTGCGCATTCCGATGGCCGATGGCAGCGAATCGCTGAATGCCGGCGCAGCGGCGGCGGTGTGTCTGTTCGAGCGCGTCCGGCAGCTGCGCGCGAAGGGTGATGCCGGCTCGCAATCGGCCGGTATCGAAACGGAATAGCAGGCTGGCGCCGGCCGGCGCATTGGTGATAAAGTTTTCGGCCTTGGAAAGGCATGCTGGCGGGACGGTGCGTCGTGCAGGAGGGCGGTATCTGCGACGATCGCAATCACGATGTGAACGCAACGGCAAGGAGGCAGGTATGTCGGGAAAGGGTGTAATGGCGCGGATGCTGGGTGTGATCGCGGCACTGATGCTGGTCGCCGGCGGAGCGGCGGCAAAGGATGCGCTGCCGCACGTGAAGATCGCAATCGGCGGGGCGGGATGCCTGTGCTATCTGCCGACGGTGCTGGCGCAGCAGATCGGCGCCTACAAGGCGGCCGGTGTCGACGTCGATCTGATCAACTTCAAGGGCGGCTCGGCGGCGTTGACCGCGGTGCTCGGCGGCAGCGCCGACGTGGTATCGGGCTACTACGATCATTGCGTCGAACTGGTGCCGAAAGGCAAAGCGCTCAAGGCGTTCGTCACCTATGACCGCTTCCCGGGACTGGTGCTGGTGATCGCGCCGAAAAATACTGCCACGATCAAGTCGGTGAAGGATCTCGCCGGCAAGAAGGTGGGGGTGAGCGCGCCCGGCTCGTCGACGGACTTTTTCCTGAAATACCTGTTGAAGAAAAACGGCGTGGATCCGAATCAGGTGCCGGTGATCGGCGTCGGGCTTGGCCAGACCGCGGTGGCGTCAATGGAGCGCGGGCAGATCGACGCTGCAGTGATGCTGGACCCGGCGGTGACGCTGCTGCAGGGGAAATACAAGGATCTGCGGATACTGAGTGATACGCGCACCGAGAAAGACACCGTTGCGGTGTTCGGCGGTCATTATCCGGGCGGCGCGCTGTATACGCAGGCGTCCTGGATCCAATCGCACCCGAAGGAAGCACAGGCGCTGACCAACGCGATCGTGTCGACGCTGAAATGGATTCACAGCCACAGCGCCGAAGATGTCATGGCAAAAATGCCGGAGGATCTGGTTGGCAGCAACAAGCAGCTTTATCTCGCCGCGCTGAAGAACACGCTGCCGATGTACTCGACCGACGGACGCATGGACCCGAAGGGCGCGCAGGCAGTGCTCAACGTGTTCAGCCAGTCGGTGCCGGCGGTCGCGAACGCGCACGTCGACCTGTCGAAGACCTATACCAACCGCTTCGCGGAAAAGGCCGACGCCAGCCTCGGGATCGCGAAATAGCGGCGGGACGGGCACAGCGGGTGGATGCGGCGCAAACGGCGGCTCCGGCGGTCGAGGTCGACGATGTAACGGTGCGCTTTGCAACGCCGGCGGGCGACGTTCACAGCGTGTTGCAGAACGTCTCGCTCACCGTGAGGGACGGTATTTTTCTCGCGATCGTCGGTCCATCCGGCTGCGGCAAGTCGACGCTGCTCAACGTGGCTGCGGGACTGCTGGAACCGCCGCACGGCAGCGTCCGTATCTTCGGCGAGGTGCTGCGCGGCACCAACCGTTCCGCCGCCTATCTGTTTCAGCAGGACGCGCTGCTGCCATGGCGCACCGTGCTTGACAACGTCATGCTGGGACTGACCTTCCGGCGACTGCCGCGACGTGAGGCGGTGAGCCGGGCGCGCCAGTGGCTGACGCGCGTCGGGCTGGCCGGTTTCGAAGACCGCTTCCCGCACCAGCTGTCCGGCGGCATGCGCAAGCGCGTTGCGGTCGCGCAGAGCTGGATCGTCGATCCGCGCATCCTGCTGATGGATGAGCCGTTCAGTGCGCTCGACGTGCAGACGCGGCAGAACATGGAAAACGAGCTGCTGGGGCTGTGGCAGGAAACCCGCAAGACGGTGCTCTTCATCACGCATGATCTGGAAGAGGCAATCGCGCTCGCCGACGAGGTGGTGGTGATGACCGCCGGGCCGGGCGCGCGCATCAAGGGCCGTTACCCGGTTGATCTGCCGCGGCCGCGCGACGTCTCGGAGATCCGGCTGACACCGCAGTTCACCGCGCTCTACCGCCAGATCTGGGACGATCTGCGCATCGAGGTGAAGCGCTCGCAGGCGGGGGCGCGAGCGTGACGCGCGACGCGGACGAGCGGGCGGTCGCGCGATCGCAGGGTACGCGGCGCGCGGGACGCGCGACGGTCGCCGCGCTGCAATTTGGCGTTTTCGTGCTGTTCGTCGGCGTCTGGCAGGGGCTGGTCATGCTCGGCCTGCTCGATCCGTTCTTTTTCAGCAAGCCGTCGGCGATCGCGCTCAAGATCTGGCACTGGATGATCAGCGGCTACATCTGGCCGCATCTTGGCGTGACGCTGCTGGAGGCGATGCTGGCGTTCATCATCGGTACGCTGACCGGTGTCGCGGCGGGGTTCGCGCTGGCGCGCGTCGAGCTGCTGGCGCGAGTGTTTGATCCCTACATCCGTACCTTCAATGCACTGCCGCGCGTGATCCTGGCGCCGATCTTCATTCTGTGGTTCGGTCTCGGCATCGCGTCCAAGGTTGCGCTCGGCGTCACGCTGGTGTTCTTTGTCGTGTTCTTCAACACCTTCCAGGGTATTCGTGAAGTGGATCCGGCGATCCGTAACAACGTCCGCATGCTGCAGGCGAGCGACTGGCAGATGCTGCATCACGTCTATCTACCGTCGGCGATGGCGTGGATCTTCTCGAGCCTGCACACCAGCATCGGCTTCGCACTGGTGGGTGCGGTGGTTGGCGAATACATCGGCTCGGCGCGCGGCATCGGTTACGTCGTGGCGCAGGCGCAGGGCGTGTTCGACACCACCGGCGTGTTCGCCGGACTGATCCTGACCTCGGTGGTGGTGCTGCTGATCGACCTCGGCATCAACCGGCTGGAGCGCTACCTGCTGCGCTGGCGGCCGGGCGCGTCGTGAGCGGCGCTCAGTAAATGCGCCGCGTCAGCTGCGCGTCCTGCATGATCGTGACCGCGAGCTCTTCGACCGATTTGGACGTGACATCGAGATACGGAATGCCTTCCTGGCGCATCAGCGCCTCGGCTTCGCGCACCTCGAAAATGCAGTTGTCCAGCATCGCGTACGGCGAGCCGGGCCGGCGCTCGTTGCGCACGCGCTGCAGGCGTTCAGGACGGATCGTCAGGCCATAGAGCCGGCCGCGCAGCGGCTTCAGTTGTGACGGCAGCCGCATGCGGCTGAAATCTTCCGGGATCAGTGGATAATTCGCGGAGCGCACGCCGAACTGCAGCGCCAGATAGAGCGAAGTCGGGGTCTTGCCACAGCGTGACACGCCGACCAGGATGACGTCTGCCTCGCTCAAATCGCGCGTCGATACGCCATCGTCGTGATGCAGCGCAAAGTTGACGGAGTCCATGCGGTTGTAGTAATTGACTACGTCATAGACACTGTGCGAACGGCCCACCGCGTGCGACGGCTTGATGCCGAGCTCCTGTTCCAGCGGTGCGACGAAGATCTGGAAGCAGTCCAGGAACAGCGCGTCGGCGACGCCGACCGCAGCGGCGATCTCGGCATTCACCAGCGTGCTGATCACCACCGGCCGTGCGCTGTCGGTTTCTCCGCAATGGTTGATGCGCTCCACCACGGCTTGCGCCTTCTCCATCGTGTCGACAAAAGGCAGCGTGATCTCTTCGAACGCGACGCCGTCGAACTGAGTGAGCAGACTGTGTCCCAGCATCTCGGCGGTGATGCCGGTGCGGTCGGAAACGAAAAAAGCGGTGCGTTTCTGTGGCATGGCGCTGCGCAGTGACGTTGAACCCGGTAAAATATCGGGTTTTCAAGTATTGCACAACAAACAGGTGACCCTGATGGACGACAATCAATATGTGATCGATCTCGAAAATCTGCGC
The DNA here is from genome assembly GCA_035700525.1 of Burkholderiales bacterium. GTDB lineage: Bacteria > Pseudomonadota > Gammaproteobacteria > Burkholderiales > JBDZVW01 > JBDZVW01. The sequence goes on along the minus strand of DASSON010000060.1, from coordinate 7,110 downwards.
ATGGCTGATGTCGCCAGTGTGGGCGGAAAAAATGCGTCGCTGGGTGAAATGATCGGGCAACTGGCGGGTGCCGGCGTGCGCGTGCCCGGCGGCTTCGCGACCACTGCGTTCGCGTTCCGCGAGTTTCTGCAGAAGGGCGGACTCGACCGGCGGATTGCCGACAAACTTGCCGGTCTGGACACCGATGACGTGGCGGCGCTGGCGGCGGCCGGAACCGAAATCCGCGGCTGGGTCGTCGCGCAGCCGTTTCCGGATGCGCTGCGGGATGCGATCGTGGCGGCCTACGGGAAGCTGGGGGCGGATGCCGGTGTCGCGGTGCGTTCATCGGCGACCGCCGAAGACCTGCCGGAAGCATCGTTTGCCGGACAGCAGGAAACCTTTCTCAACATTCAGGGACTCGACAACGTGCTGGACGCGGTGCGGCAGGTATTCGCATCGCTCTACAATGACCGCGCGATCTCGTATCGCGCGCACCAGGGTTTCGCCGATCGCGAAGTGGCGCTGTCGGCCGGCGTGCAGCGCATGGTCAGGAGCGACCTCGGCGCCGCCGGCGTGATGTTCACACTGGATACCGAGTCCGGCTTTGACCAGGTGGTGTTCATCACGTCCGCCTACGGACTGGGCGAGACGGTGGTGCAGGGGCAGGTCAACCCGGATGAATTCTACGTCTACAAGCCGGCGCTGAAGAACTGCCATCACGCGATCCTGCGCCGCAGCCTGGGATCGAAGGCGATCAGAATGGTGTTCGGCGACAGCAGCGTGGCGGGCCGTTCGGTGAAAACGACGGAAGTGCCGGAAGCCGAACGCCGGCGCTTTTCGATCAGCGATGCCGAAATCACCGAACTCGCACGCTGCGCCGTCGCGATCGAGGCGCACTACGGCCGGCCGATGGACATCGAGTGGGGCAAGGACGGCAACGACGGCAAGCTCTACATGCTGCAGGCGCGGCCGGAAACGGTGAAGGCCAACGCGCGCGTCGATACGCTGCGGCGCTATCGTCTGAAGGAGCGTTCGGAGGTGCTGGTGTCGGGACGTGCGATCGGGCAGCGCATCGGCTCCGGTCCGGTGCGGCTGGTGAAAAGTGCCAGCGAAATGTCGAAAGTGCAGGCGGGCGACGTGCTGGTGACCGACATGACCGATCCCGACTGGGAGCCGGTGATGAAGCGCGCGTCGGCGATCGTCACCAATCGCGGCGGCCGCACCTGCCATGCCGCGATCATCGCGCGCGAGCTGGGCATTCCGGCAGTGGTTGGCTGCGGTGACGCAACGCAGGTGCTGAAGGACGGCAAGCCGGTGACGGTATCGTGCGCCGAGGGCGATACCGGTTTCGTCTATCGCGGCAAGCTCGAATCGGAAGTGATCGATCTGTCGCTGAAATCGATGCCGCAGGCGCCGGTCAAGATCACGATGAACGTCGGCAATCCGGAACTGGCGTTCGAGTTCCAGCGCCTGCCGAATGAGGGCGTGGGACTGGCACGCCTCGAATTCATCATCGCGCGCATGATCGGCGTGCATCCGAAGGCGGTGCTGGCGTACCCGGACATTCCGGCCGACGTCAAGGTCGCGGTCGAGGAGCACATCGCCGGCTACGCCGATCCGGTGTCGTTCTACGTCGAAAAGCTGGCCGAGGGTGTGGCGACGCTGGGCGCCGCGTTCTGGCCCAAGCCGGTGATCGTGCGCCTGTCGGATTTCAAGTCCAACGAATATTCGAGCCTGATCGGCGGTAGCCGCTACGAGCCGCACGAGGAAAATCCGATGCTTGGGTTTCGCGGCGCGTCGCGCTACATCGCGCAGTCGTTCCGCGACTGCTTCGAGCTGGAATGCCGGGCGCTGAAACGCGTGCGCGACGACATCGGGCTCACCAATGTCGAGATCATGGTGCCGTTCATCCGCACGCTGCAGGAGGCGCAGCAGACGCTCGAGCTGCTGGCGCAGAACGGTCTGCGGCGCGGCGAGAACGGCCTGCGCGTGATCATGATGTGCGAAATTCCGTCGAACGCGGTGCTGGCCGACCAGTTCCTGGAGCACTTCGACGGCTTCTCGATCGGCTCCAACGACATGACGCAGATGACGCTGGCACTGGACCGCGATTCCGGCATCATCGCCGACGGCTTCGATGAGCGCGATCCCGCGGTCAAGCACATGCTGCATCTGGCGATCCAGGCCTGCCGCAAGGCCGGCAAATACGTTGGCATCTGCGGCCAGGGACCGTCCGACCATCCGGATCTCGCGAAGTGGCTGATGGAGGAAGGAATCGAAAGCCTGTCGCTCAACCCCGACACCGTGATCGAGACCTGGCTTTATCTGGCGCAGCAGGCAAAAGCCGGTGCGTCGGGATCGCCAGCCGCCACGCCGCGATGAAAGCGCGTACTGTGCGTTTTTACCGGTTTCGCCGAAAACCGGTTTGGGCTAAAATGAATCCTAATGTGGCGTTGCTGAATTTCCGATGACCAAATATATCTTTGTCACAGGTGGTGTGGTCTCCTCTCTGGGCAAAGGTATCGCCGCCGCTTCTCTCGCCACCATTCTCGAATCGCGCGGCATCCGCATCTCGATGCTGAAGCTGGATCCGTACATCAACGTCGATCCGGGCACGATGAGCCCGTTCCAGCATGGCGAGGTATTCGTCACCGAGGACGGCGCCGAGACCGATCTCGATCTCGGGCACTACGAGCGCTTCCTGCACGCGAAAATGTCCCGGCGCAACAATTTCACCACCGGGCAGATCTACGAGAGCGTGATCAAGAAGGAGCGCCGCGGCGACTATCTCGGCGGCACGGTGCAGGTCATCCCGCACATCACCGACGAAATCAAGCATTTCATCAAGCTCGGCGCGGGCGACGCCGAAGTGGCGGTGGTCGAGATCGGCGGCACGGTAGGCGATATCGAGTCGCTGCCGTTCCTCGAGGCGATCCGCCAGATGGGCGTCGAGCTCGGGCGCAACAACACCTGCTACATCCACCTCACGCTGGTGCCGTACATCAAGTCGGCGGGCGAGATCAAGACCAAGCCGACCCAGCATTCGGTGAAGGAATTGCGCGAAATCGGGATTCAGCCCGATGTGCTGCTGTGCCGCGCGGACCGGCCGCTGCCGGAGGACGAACGGCGCAAGATCGCGCTGTTCACCAACGTTCCGGTGGACGCAGTGATCACGGCGGTGGACGTCGACATCATCTACAAGATTCCGGGCAAGCTGCATCTGCAGGGCCTCGATGAAATCGTCTGCCGCAAGCTGGAGCTGTCGCCGCGGCCGGCCGATCTTGCACCGTGGGATACGCTGATCGCCGCACTCGAAAATCCGCACCACGCGGTCAGAATTGCGCTGGTCGGCAAGTACGTCGACCTGACCGAATCCTACAAGTCGCTGTCCGAAGCGCTGATTCACGCCGGCATTCATACCGGCGCCAAGATCAACATTCAGTACGTGGATTCCGAAAGCATCGAACGTAACGGCATCGATTGCCTGCAAGGCATGGATGCAATTCTGGTGCCGGGTGGTTTCGGCAAGCGTGGCGTCGAAGGCAAGATCAAGGCTATCCGCTTCGCGCGCGAAAACGGCATTCCGTATCTCGGCATCTGCCTCGGCCTGCAGCTGGCGGTGATCGAGTTCGCGCGTCACGTCGCCGGGCTCGAGGGTGCACACAGTACCGAATTCCAGCCCGATACGCCGCATCCGGTGATCGCGCTGATCACCGAATGGCAGGACCGGGACGGCAGCGTCGAACACCGCGGCACGCACTCCGACCTCGGCGGTACGATGCGGCTGGGCGGCCAGGAATGCGTACTGGCTGAAGGCAGCAAGGCGCGCGCCATCTACGGCAAGGAACGGATCATCGAGCGCCATCGCCACCGCTATGAAGTCAACAACCATTTCCTGCCGCAGCTCGAGCGCGCGGGCCTGCGCGTCAGCGGTATGTCGGCGCAGGACAATCTGTGCGAGATGATCGAGTTGCGCGACCATCCGTGGTTCGTCGCCTGTCAGTTCCACCCGGAATTCACGTCCAGTCCGCGCTACGGCCATCCGCTGTTCAAGGCGTTCATCGGCGCCGCACTCAGAAATGTGGTCGACCGCGGCGAGACCGCCGCGACGCCGCCGGTAAAACTCGAGAATATTGCCTGAGCTGCAGATGAAGCCGCTGTCACCGCAACCGATATGCTGCGGCCGGGGTGCCTTTGCTGTGCGTCCGCCGTGTCGAAAAAATGAGGCGTCGTGGCAACGGATATTTGGACGTCGTTCGCTTCGCAATACATATTCCCTCCTGTATTTTAGGGGAGCGCCTCTGAGCGTCGGCCGAGGGGTCCCACAGGAGGTCGGCCAGCGTAGAGGCGCAACGACCGCGTCACGAGGCGCTTCATCCCGCTCCAGGGTCGCCGGCCGCTCGTGGCACCTTCAGGGTCAGATCCCGGCTTATGCCGGGAACCCTCTTCCGCCTTCCGGCGGCCACGCTCCTCCTTTCGCGGTCGTAAGGAGCGAAGCGGAAGCGGTGGTTGGTTTTTCCGGCGCCGCACACCACCCCACCCGCCTGCGCGGGCACCCCTTCTCATTCGAAGAGGGGAAAGATTCGGAGTGCGATGCAGACGATAGGTGCCGGCTGATTAACCGGCTGGGCGTGACCGCGGAGGCGTTGGTCGGAGCCGGCGGGTGCATTCTATGAAGCTGTGCGGATTCGAAGTTGGTCTCGACAGGCCGCTGTTTCTGATTGCCGGCCCCTGCGTCGTCGAATCGCGCCAACTGGCGTTCGACACGGCCGGTCGTCTGAAGGAAATCTGCGCCGAGGTCGGGGTTCCGTTCATTTACAAATCATCCTATGACAAGGCCAATCGAAGTTCAGAAAAATCCTTTCGTGGACTTGGTGTGGACAAAGGTCTTGAGATATTAGGTGAAGTCAGGAAACAGATCGGTGTGCCGGTTCTGACCGATGTTCACGAATTGGGCGAGATCACTGCGGTGGCGGAAACCGTCGACGTGCTGCAGACGCCGGCGTTCCTGTGCCGGCAGACCGATTTCATTCATGCGGTGGCACGGGCGGGCAGGCCGGTCAACATCAAGAAGGGGCAATTCCTGGCGCCCGAGGACATGAAGAACGTCGTCGAAAAGGCCCGGGCGGCAAGCGGGGACGACAATATCATGGTGTGCGAACGCGGCGCCAGCTTCGGTTATCACAATTTGGTGTCCGACATGCGCGCACTGATGATCATGCGCGACACCGGCTGCCCGGTAGTGTTCGATGCCACGCACTCGGTGCAGTTGCCGGGCGGACGCGGCAGTTCGAGCGGCGGCCAGCGCGAGTTCGTGCCGGTGCTGGCGCGGGCGGCGGTGGCCAGCGGCGTTGCCGGCGTGTTCATGGAAACGCACCCGCAGCCCGAAAAGGCACTGTCGGACGGCCCGAACGCGTGGCCGCTGCAGCATATGAAGGTGTTACTGGAAACGCTCAAGGCGCTGGATGAGCTTGCGAAAAGCCGGGGGTTTGCCGAAAACCTCGTTTCCAATATTTGAAGTAAAAAATATTATAAAATTTACAAGTTTTTAATTAAAAAGGAATAACAATGAGCACAATCGTCGATATCGTGGCCCGGGAAATTCTCGATTCCCGCGGATTCCCCACGGTGGAAGCCGACGTATTACTCGAATCCGGAGCGCTGGGCCGTGCCGCGGTGCCGTCCGGTGCGTCGACCGGCAGCCGCGAAGCGATCGAACTGCGGGACGGCGACAGCGCCCGCTTCGGCGGCAAGGGCGTGCTCAATGCGGTCGAATTCGCCAATACCGAGATCTGCGAGGCGGTGATCGGCCTCGACGCCAGCGAACAGGCGTTCATCGATCAGACGCTGATCGACCTCGACGGCACCGACAACAAATCGCGTCTCGGCGCCAACGCGATTCTGGCGGTGTCGCTGGCGGCGGCGCGCGCTGCCGCCGAGGAATCTGGGCTGCCGCTGTACCGCTATCTCGGTGGAGCCGGACGCATGATCATGCCGGTGCCGATGATGAACGTCATCAATGGTGGCGCACATGCCGACAACGGGCTCGACATGCAGGAATTCATGATCATCCCGCTCGGATTCGAACGCTTCGGAGAAGCGTTGCGGGCTGGCGCGGAGGTGTTCCATGCGTTGAAGAAACTGCTGCACGACAAGAAGCTGTCGACCGCGGTTGGCGATGAGGGCGGATTCGCGCCGCGCTTGCCGAAACATGCGGCGGCGATTGAACTCATCCTTGAAGCCATCGCCGCAGCAGGTTACAAGCCGGGCGAAGAGGTTGCGCTGGGTCTCGATTGCGCCAGCTCGGAATTTTACGCGGACGGCAAATACACGCTCGCATCAGAGAAGCTCACACTCGATTCCGCGCAGTTCGCGGACTATCTCGCCAAATGGGCCGATCAATATCCGATCGTATCAATTGAGGATGGCATGGCGGAAGACGACTGGGACGGCTGGAAGCTGCTGACCGAACGGCTCGGCGGCAGGCTGCAGCTCGTCGGTGACGACGTCTTCGTCACCAACAGCCGCATCATCCGTGAAGGTATCGCGCACGGCGTTGCGAATTCGGTGCTGATCAAGGTCAACCAGATCGGCACCCTCACCGAGACCTTCGACGCGATCGAGCTGGCGCGGCGTGCCGGCTACACGACGGTGATTTCGCACCGTTCCGGCGAAACCGAGGACACCACGATCGCCGATCTCGCAGTGGCCACCGGCGCGATGCAGATCAAGACCGGCTCGCTGTCACGCTCCGACCGCATCGCCAAGTACAATCAGCTGCTGCGCATCGAGGAAGAGCTCGGTGATTCCGTCACCTATGCCGGGCGCGCGGCTTTCGAACGGCTGACTCGGCAATCCGGATGAAATGGCATTTCACGCCGCACCGCCGTTGCGTTGCGATTCCGCTTGCCGGGGCAGGCTGATTTCATGAAGCGCCTGTCGCTGATCCTGGTGATCCTGATCGCGGCCCTGCAGTATCCGCTGTGGCTGGGCAAGGGAAGCTGGCTCAGGGTCTACGACATCGATCACAAGGTGAAGGCGCAGGAAGCGAAGAACGACAAGCTCAGGGCGCGCAACGCCGCGCTCGACGCCGAGGTGCACAACCTCAAGCAGGGCTACGCGGCGATCGAG
>DASSON010000059.1:0-4123 GCA_035700525.1 Burkholderiales bacterium | reverse complement strand
GGCAAGGGAAGCTGGCTCAGGGTCTACGACATCGATCACAAGGTGAAGGCGCAGGAAGCGAAGAACGACAAGCTCAGGGCGCGCAACGCCGCGCTCGACGCCGAGGTGCACAACCTCAAGCAGGGCTACGCGGCGATCGAGGAACGCGCCCGCACCGAACTCGGCATGATCAAGCAGGACGAGATTTTCTTTCAGATTGTTGACGACGATGGCCGTGCATCGAAGTAGGGCCGGAGTCAGCGCCAGCGTTTTCATTTCCCTGCCGATTCCGCTGTTCCCGTAACGCCTCACTGTTTCTTCTTGCAATGGCGCACGTTTCGTTTTGAAACTCGGCGCCGGTCCGGCAATTTCCCGATATCGCGCAAAGCCGCACCGTTACACGCGTTGCGGACGTCCCGGCGCTTGGGCACGGAAAGTGCTGACCTCTGGAAAGATTGTCGCTGCGACTGTTTGTTTACGGAGGTAAAGACATGTCCAAGAACGCCGCGCAGTGGGCCGAACGCCCCAAATTCCCCGCCACGCATTACGTCGATTCGCGCATCTACACCGATGAGCGGATCTTCCGCGAAGAACAGGAAAAGATCTTCAGCAAGACCTGGTACATCGGCTGCCACGAATCCGAAATTCCGAACGTCCACGACTACCGGACGTTCCAGCACCCGGCCGGCGTGCCGCTGATCATCGTGCGCGGCGAAGACAACCAGGTGCGCACCTTCTACAACATCTGCCCGCACCGCGGCAACACGCTGCTCTACGATCCGGTCGGCAATGCCAAGCGCATCACCTGCATTTTCCATTCGTGGTCGTTCGACACGCACGGCAGCTGCGTCGACATCACGCGTCAGAAGGAAGGCTATCAGGACCGCTTCGACAAGGCCGACTGCGGGTTGCGCGAAGTGCGCACCGAAGTCGCATACGGCGGATTCGTGTGGGTCAACCTCGACGACAGTGGCGGATCCGTCAAGGATTTCATCGGCGAGGCGCTGACCGAGCTCGAGCCGTTCATGACGATGCCGCTGGAAATCTTTCACTACCACCGCGCGGTCGTCAACACCAACTTCAAGCTGTGGCATGACACCAACAGCGAGTTCTATCACGACTACATGCACTACTTCAACCGGGTGACCGGGATGATGCAGCCCGGCTATTTCGATCGCAAATGCGTCGGCTACGACAATGGCCACGTGCTGGTGGGCTCGATGGAAATCAAGTACGACGCCTATGCCGGCAGCAAGAAGCGCGGCGTTGGCTGGCCCGGTCTCAGTGAAGGTGGCTGGATCCTGATCGACCTCTTCCCCGGCATGACCTACAACCTGCGCACCTCGGTGATCCGCATGGACACCGTAACGCCGCTCGGTCCGAACAAGGTCGCGATCGAATATCGCGGATTGGGCCTGAAGAGCGACACGCCGGAGCAGCGCGCCGAGCGCATCCGCGATCACAACACCATCTGGGGGCCGTTCGGCCGCAACCTGCACGAAGATCTACTCGGCGTCAGCGGCCAGGGCCGCGCGATGCGCGAAGGCACCGGCAGCCGCTGGGTGCTGCACGGCCGTGAGGAGAACTTCACGATTCACGACGAAGTCGGCATGCGTCACTACTACGCCGAGTGGAGCAAGCGCATGGGCCGCAAGTCGTATGATCCGTTCGGCGAACAGCGCGAACGCGTTTCCGCAGTGGCGTGACGCGGATTGAGACAGTCCACTGCCGGCGTAGACCGCCGGCAGTGCCATGAAGGAGTGTCGACGGTGTCAAGCAGAGAATCGATAGAGGAACTGGTCTACCAGTCGTGCCTGCTGATGGATGACGCGGACTACGATGGCTATATGAGTCTGTGCGAGCCGGAGTTTCACTACACCATCACGACGTTCAGTCCGGAAATCCGCAAGGACATGGTGTGGCTCGATCATGACAGGAACGGGCTGCAGACGCTGCTCAAGCAGCTGCCGCGTCACAACAGCGATCATTCGCCGTTGGCGCGTCACGCGACCGTTTATACCGTGCGGCCGGATGGCGCAGACAACGAGGCCGAGGTGGTGAGCGCGTTGCAGGTGTTCAAGACCGCGCTCGACGGCGGCGCCACCGAACTGTTCGCGGTCGGCAGGTATATCGATACCGTGCGGCTGAACGGCGCCGGACCGAAACTGCTGAAACGGACGGTCAAGCTCGATACACGCATGCTCGGCATCGGTTATCACGTGCCGTTCTGACGCAGCAACCGCCGCCCGGACTCTCTCCACCGACATGCGAATCCAGATCAACGCCCGCAACCGGGCCTACCAGTTCGAGGCACAGCCGCAGCAGCGTGTTCTCTATGCGGCGCTGGCGGACGGCATCAGCCTGCCGTACGAATGCAGCAGCGGCACCTGTGGCACCTGCCGTGCGAAACTGGTGTCCGGCGAAGTCATCGATACCTGGCCGGAAGCGCCCGGCAGACGTTACCTGCGGCACCCGGACGAGTATCTGATGTGTCAGTGCCGGCCGCGCGGCGATTGCACGTTCGAGGTCTCGAGCTTCGTCTACGCGACGGATCCCGGCGCCTGTGTGCCGGCGTTCACGCGCGGCGTCATTCGCAATCTGCGCCGGCTCACCGGCGACGTCGCGTGCTTCGACGTCGAACTCGATGCGCCATGCGAGTATGACGCCGGCCAGTTCATGGTGATGGAGGTGCCCGGCATTTCCGGTTACCGCGGCTATTCAATGGTGAACTTCGAGCGCGGCGCGCGTTCGCTGCGTTTCCTGGTCAAAAAGAAGCCCGGCGGCGGTGTGTCGGAATGGCTGTTCGCCGATTCGATCGAAGGCACCGCAGTCGATCTTTACGGTCCGCTCGGCAGCGCGGTGTTTCATCCGAAACTGGGCAAGAACATTCTGCTGATCGGCGGCGGCAGCGGGATCGCCGGCATGATGTCGATCCTGGCGCGGGCATGCCAGGAGCATTATTTCGAACAGTACGAAGGACACATGTTCTTCGGCGTGCGCACCTTCGACGACGCGTTCTGTCTCGACGAACTGGCGGCCTGCAAACGGCAGTTCCCGGAGCGGCTGTCGATCACGGTGGCCTTTTCGGACGGCGACGTGCCGCAGGCCGCGCGGGACGCCTATCCGGAACTCACCTTTGAACGGGGGCTGGTGCACGAGGTGGCGAGCCGCGGCATGCAGGGGCGGACGCGCAACGTGCGCGCCTATCTGGCCGGGCCGCCGCCGGCGGTGGATGCCGCGATCCGCATGCTGCTGCTCGACGCCAAGCTGACCGCCGACAACATTCGCTACGACAAATTCAGTTGACCATGACCAGACGCTTTGCATGCCAGCGCTCGGAAGTGCCATCGGACGGCCTCAAGGAATGTGCGGTGGAGGGTGATCTGAAAGTGCTGATTGCCAATTCGGGTGACGAGTATTTTGCCTATCAGGCAAGCTGTCCGCATCAGGATACGCCACTGTGCGAGGGCCTCTATGACGGCTCGGTGCTGACCTGCCATCTGCATCTGTGGCAATGGGACATACGCAACGGCGCGCCGATCGGACTGGCGGAGGCACCGCTGCAGCGCTACCCGGTGGAAATCGAGGATGATTCGATTTTCGTCATTGATCCGACTGCGCTCGACGTCGCCGAGCTGTTCACCGATCTGCCGCAGCAGACGCTGCATGACGTGATGGCGCTGGCGAAGCGCGAAGAACATGCGGCGGCAACCACGCTCTATGCGGAGGGCGATCCGGCTGATGATTTTTTTGTGCTCGATTCGGGGCGTGTCGAGTTCCTGGTCGGGCGCGGCGAACGTTCGAGTCCGGCGGGCTTCATGCTGCGCAAGGGCGAAGTCTTCGGCTGGAACGCGCTGCTCGAGACTCAGCCGCGGCGCATCGCGAAGGCGACCTGCATCGAGGACTCCGTGACCTTGCGGATCAACGGCCGGGAGGCGATCGGGATACTCGAGAGCGATCCGGCCTCCGCCTACCGTGTCATGCGCAAGCTGTCGGCGCTGATTTCCCGTTACGTGTCGCCGCCGGGGGCGACGTAGAAAGCGTTTTTCCCGGAACGTCCAGCGGTCGGGACAGGGCGCCATGGCGCTGCATGCAGCGAAAGCGCCGAACGGAAAGAACGGTAACGATTTTACGACGGAGTATC
>DASSON010000058.1:0-20050 GCA_035700525.1 Burkholderiales bacterium | reverse complement strand
TTCGCCGGCTGTCTGACCGGCCGCCGCGACTGGCCGCTGGTGCCGGCCGTCACGGTTCAGTGCATGCGGCTGGAGGCGGCACTGGCCCATGATGAACTGCGGCTCGAGCGCATCGAGGACGACGCGCTGCGTCCGCGGCTGCTGTGCCGCGTCGCGCAGCGCGCCAATCACAAGCCGTTTCGCGGCTTCAATCGCGCGCAGGCGGCGGTGATCGAAGCGGCCGTGCTGGTGAGCCGTCTCGACATGCTGCCGCGCGAAAAAATCGATGCCGAAGTCGCCTATCTGACGATTGCGATCGACAAGACCGCTGGTGATGCCGAACGCCAAGCGTGGGAGTGGCTGATGCAGAAAATCGCCGCGCATCGCGCCGAACACGCGGAGCGGCCGGCATGACGCGCCTGCTCGCCAGCGTCACGTCGGCGGCCGAGGCGTACATCGCGCTCGCCGGCGGTGCCGACATCATCGATCTGAAGGATCCGGCGCGCGGCGCACTGGGCGCGCTGGCGCCGCAGCAGATTGCCGATACGGTGCAGGCGGTCGCCGGACGGCGCCGGGTCAGCGCGACGGTGGGTGATCCACCGTATGCGCCACAAGCATTGCTGCAACGGATCACCGGTACCGCCGCAGCCGGCGTCGATTACGTGAAAATCGGCATCCCGCCGCAGTTGAGCGCCGCCGACTGGCGGGCACTCGCGGACGCGGTCCGGATCGCGCACCCGGCGCGTCTCGTCGCGGTACTGTTCGCCGATCGCGATCCGGATCTGTCGCTGATCGAGCGGCTGGCCGGCCTGCGATTCGGCGGCGTGATGCTCGACACCGCGGCCAAGCAAAGCGGCCGGCTGCGCGATCACGTCGATGACGCCGTGCTGCGGCACTTTGCCGAGCGGGCGCACGCGGTGGGGTTGATCGCCGGGCTTGCCGGCTCACTTCGGTGCGTCGATATTCCGCATCTGCTGCCGCTCGGTGCCGATTACCTTGGTTTCCGCGGCGCGCTGTGTGCTGGCAGCCGACGCGAGGCAGAGCTGGATGCGATGCGCATCGCCGACGTGCGACGGGCGATCGCGACACGCGGCGCGGCGGCAGTCGCACCTGTTGAGGAATCAAGCATCGCCGACAGCCGCCCGTAATCGCTCCGCCCGACTACGCGCGTGTCGAAACCGGCGCCGCGAATCATGCGCGGCAATTCGCGATCCACGATCCCTGCGCGCGCCAGTGCGGCGACAGTTGCGACTTTGGGAACACGGCAGGACTTCACCAGCACCAGATGCGACGCCCGCAGCTCGCGCGCGAGCCACGCCGCCAGGCTGTCCGAAGTCACGTCCCAGTTCTTGCGCACACCAGCGGCCCGTGCCAGCAGCGCCGACGGCAGCCACACCGGCAATACGCGGTCGGCGAGCGCACGCCTGATATCCGCCCGGCTGCGCGCCGCACGCAACCGTGCATCAAGCGCGCACAGCATCAGGCCGAACTGCTCCATTGCCAGCAGCGCCATGTCGTGCGCCGCCGTATCGGAGAACCGCCAACGCGCCTGCGCCGTCCGTACCGCATCGGCAAAGCAGCCGCCGCCCGGCACGATCACCGTCCGGCCCGCGCCATGACGTACGACCCCGTCAAGCCAGGCACGCAACGCCGGCGAACCGGCGAGGCTGCCGCCAAGCTTGATGATCAGCAGCGGGCTTCGCTGCCGCGAAGTCCGTTCAGTTGTCATGGTTCATTGGCCAATCGGGGACAACGCTGATGATGTTTCATCCGCAGGCATGCCCGCACACCATAGCATTATTACCTGCTCTGAACGGGGCCGCTTTAGCATCCCCTGCATCAACCTCAGGGAAGCGTCACGCCGGTCAGTTCTTGCAGGCGCACGATCAACTCATCCTGAAAGCCAGTGTCCATCGCTTCAGCCGCCGGCCGCTGTTGTCTCATGTGATGCCAATAGCGGCCACTGACCATGGCTGCAGGCTGCGTGCTGACGGCGAGCCAGCTCTGGGTGCGTTGTCCGGTGTCGATGTCGACCGGAGCGTTTGTGCCTCCCATCCGGGTGCGTACCCAGCCGGGATCGACCACGTTGCTGAGGACCTGCGGCCAGCGCCGCGCCAGAAAGAAGGCGAGCGCAACAACATGCAACTTGCTTTCGGCATAGGCACGCGCCGTATCCCAGCGACGTTTGGTCCAGTCGAGATCGCGCAGGGAACCCTCGCCGTCACGGTGAAGGCCGCTGCTGAGATAAATCAGCCGGCCGGACCGCTCGATCAAGCCCGTCAGCATGAATGGCGCCAGCGTGTTCACTGCCAGGATGCCGGCGTGCCCTTCGGGCGTCGAGCCACGGTTTGGCGTCGTGTAGATGCCGGCATTGTGGATGACGGCGTCCATGCGGCCGATGGCATTGACCTGCTCCGCGATGCGGCGAGTCTCGGCGGCGCTGCGCAGGTCACCGATCGCGACACCTGCGGCCTCGGATGCAAGGCCGGCAAGCGCCGGGACACGTTCGGCCGATCGTGCATGCAGGACGACCTCATGGCCCTGATCCAGAAGCGACCGCGCCGCCGCGCGACCGAGCCCGTCGCTACTGCCGGTGATGAAAATGCGCGCCATTGATTCTTCCTGTTCGCCGTACCAATTGAACCGGGGTCGATGCTATGGCCGGATCAGAACCTTCAACGCCTTGCGCTCGTCCATCGCGCGATAGCCATCCGGCACGCCCTCCAGGCCGATCGTACGATCGAACACGCGGCCGGGTTCGATGCGGCCTTCGAGCACGTCAGGCAGCAACTCCTCGATGTAGGCGCGCACCGGCGCCGGGCCGCCGCCGACGGTGATGTTGCCGTAGAACATCGGCTGCGCCTGCGGAATGGTATCGTAATGCGGCACGCCGACACGGCCGACTGCGCCGCCGGGGCGCGCGATGCCCATTGCAGTAGACATCGCTTGATCGGTGCCGACGCATTCGAGCACCGCATGCACGCCGAAGCCGCCGGTCAGCTGGCGCACGCGTTCGATCGCCGCGTCGCCGCGCTCGCTCACCACATCGGTCGCGCCGAACCGTTTTGCCAGCTCGATGCGATCCGGATGACGGCCCATGATGATGATCTGCTCGGCGCCGAGACGCTTCGCGGCGATCACACCGCACAGGCCGACCGCACCGTCGCCGATCACCGCCGCCTTCTTGCCATTTCCGACCCTGGCGACGACCGCAGCGTGATGGCCTGTGCCCATCACGTCTGACAGCGTTAGCAGCGACGGCATCAGCGCGTCGTCCTCACCGACCGGCAACGCGAACAGCGTGCCGTCCGCCTGCGGGATGCGCAGCGCTTCGGCTTGCGCGCCGCCGATCTCGCCGCCGACGCCGAAGAAACCGCCGTGGACACACGCGGTCTGCAAGCCTTCATGGCAAAAGTCGCAGGAGCCGTCCGAATACGCGAACGGCATCACCACGACGTCGCCCACTTTCACGCTGCGAACCTCCTTGCCGATCGCCTCCACGACACCGATCGCTTCGTGGCCCATGCCCTGCCCCTTGCCGTCCGGCTGCTTCAGTTTGTACGGCCACAGATCGCTGCCGCAGATGCAGGCACGGGTAATGCGAATCAGCGCATCGGTCGCATCCCGAATGCCTGCGTCGGGAATATTCTCGATGCGAACGTCGCCGGCTTTGTACATCACGGTTGCACGCATGGTGATTTACCTCGTTCAATCAGGTTGCATGGTGTTTCTTTTCCCCGTCATTCCGGACACCGCGCAGCGGCGATCAGGAATCCAGCGTCTTTTCCTTGCAGTGCGTGAAAGTCACTGGATTCCCGCTTTCGCCGGAATAACGAGAATCGGTCACATCTCGTATCCGGGTTTCTTGTAGAGCTGCTTCGGTTTGCCGACGATGTCCGGCTTGTAAACCTTCTCTGCCCAGTCCTTCGACGCGATTTCTTCCATCGCCACCGAAACCGATTCCTGGCCGTAATTCAGAACGCTCATCACGTCCTTCGTAATGGCATCGGCCAGCCACTGCTTTTGCGCTTCCGATTTTCCGGGCCAGAGTTTGACAATTACGTGGGGCATGGCTTTCTCCTCGGCTGGTATTCGCCGCGCTTACTCCGTTGCCAAAGGCGAGCTGTATTGCTCGTCGCTGACCTTCTCCATCCAATCCACGACCTTGCCATTCGCATCGGCTTCCTGGATGGCGATATGGCTCACCGCGGTTGTCGCGGTCGCGCCGTGCCAGTGTTTCTTATCCGGCGGACAGGTAACGACATCACCGGGCCGCAGCTCCTGTTTCGGTTCGCCTTCGCACTGCGTCCACCCCAGGCCCGACGTGACGATCAGCGTCTGGCCGCAGGGATGCGTGTGCCACGCCGAGCGCGCACCCGGTTCGAAGGTGACGTCCGACCCGCTGAACCGCGAAGGTCCCGGCGACCGGAACAAGGGTTCGATCCGCACGTTGCCGGTGAACCATTCCGCCGGCCCCTTGCCGGACGGTTGCGAGCCGTTTCGTTGAATGTATGCCATTCGTCTGTGTCCTCATTCGGATGTCCATTGCCAAACTCATTGCCTGATTCAAGCGTTCGCTCAACTCTCGATTGCTGACGTAGAGAGTGTAAGCACAGCCGGAGCAAATGATTAGACGGTAAAATCCGCATGGACCCATGAGCCGCTTTCATAAATGAAGCACGAAAACCTTAATGACCTGCTGGCTTTCGTCACCGTGGCGCGCGAGCGCAGCTTCACCCGCGCGGCGGCACAGCTCGGCGTTTCGCAGTCGGCGTTGAGCCACACCGTTCGCGGACTGGAGGCAAGGCTCGGCCTGCGGTTGCTGGCGCGCACCACGCGTAGTGTCGCGCCGACCGAAGCGGGCGAACGACTGCTCGCCACGGTCGGCCCTCGTTTCGAGGAAATCGAGACCGAGCTGGAAGCCCTGAGCGAGCTTCGCGACAAACCCGCCGGCACTATTCGCATCACGGCGACCGAATATGCGGTCGACACGATCCTTCTGCCGAAGCTGGCAAAATTCCTGCCGGACTACCCGGACATCAAGGTCGAAATCACGGTCGACTACGGACTGACCGACATCGTTGCCGAGCGCTACGACGCCGGTGTGCGGTCCGGAGAACAGGTGGCGAAGGACATGATCGCGGTGCGCATCGGGCCCGACATGCGCATGGCGGTCGTCGGTGCGCCATCATATTTCGCGCGGCAATCGCCGCCCAGAAAGCCGCAGGATCTGACGCGCCACAACTGCATCAACCTGCGTTTGCCGACCCATGGCGGGCTCTACGCGTGGGAGTTCCAGAAAGGCAAACGCAAGCTGAACGTACGCGTCGAAGGCCAGCTCGTGCTCAACGGAGCCACCCAGCTGGTCAACGCAGCGCTGGCCGGATTCGGCCTGGCCTGCGTGCCGGAGGGCCTGGTGCAGCCCCATCTGGATAACGGACGCCTCAAGCGGGTACTCGAAGACTGGTGCCCGCCGTATTCGGGCTATCACCTTTTTTACGCCAGCCGCCGCCAGGCCTCGCCGGCGTTCGCGTTGCTGGTCGACGCACTGCGCTATCGGCCGGGCGATGACGGATGATGTGATGGAGAAGGCGGCCACGGTATTCCCCCGCACCCGGCATGCCGTTGCGGTTCAAGCCGTCTTCTATCCGTCAGCGGCCTGAAGCAGCGCAGCCACGGCGAATGCCGGTGCGCACGCTGCAATGCGCGCCACTTCGACACCATCAGCGACCACCAGCTCGCTGAAATCCACATAACGGCGCGCCAGCCGCTGCGCGGTCTGGCGCACAATGAAACTGCCGACACCGGCGCCGGCGAGCGGCGCCCCGGCGCCAATCGCGTGCTCCGAAAGCACACGGCTGCAGGCATCATGCAGGCGGCGCAACTGCAGCTCGGCGACATATTCGGCGAGCGCCGTCCATGCCGCGAGCGGCGCGTCAACATCTGCATCGCAGCCGATCATGCGCGCCAGCCGCCGTGCGCTTTCTTCGGACGACTTGCCGCGCCCGTCCGCAGTAGCGCCGAGATCGGCGTCTGGCGGCAGTTCGCCGGTCAGCCGGTAGACGTCCGCCGCGGTCGCGAAGTGCTCGGCCATCGGCGCTAGCCATTCGCCGCCGAACGGGAGCCGCGCGGCCATCGCCATCACCGGGGTTCGTACCACCCCGGTATACACCAGCTCTCCCGCCGCGAGCCGCGTGTGGTCATCGACGCCGCGCGCGCAGACAGCTCCACCCGCAAACGGGATGACGTCGGTGGTGGTGCTGCCAATGTCGACCAGCACGCCGTCGCCGATGCGCCGTGCCGCGAGCATCGCGCTGGCGAGCCAGTTGGCCGACGCCACGTCGCGCCATGCCGCGGCCGCATCCTGCACCGTAAGAAAGCCGCGGCGGCCGGCGAATACGCTGATGCGCATGGCCGGCAATTTTCGCTGCAGCGCGGCCAGCAGCTGCTCCACGCCGTGTGCGCGATCAGTGAACAGATCGGCCATTTCGCCCGTCATCGTCACCGCGTGCAGCACCGCTTCCGCCGGCACGCATCGGCATACATCGTCAATCGCGCGTTCGAGATGATGAATGCCCTGCCATAATGGACACGGCAACTGCAACGCCGCGCGCGCCTCGCCCGCGGCACCGATCAGCACCGCCTTCAGATGGGCGCCGCCGAGGTCCCAGCCGACGACCGCGTCAGGCACGCATCGCCTCGGCCGTCACATCGACTTTCAGTGCCGGCGCCAGCGTCGTCGGCAGCGGCGTCGCGGCGTCGAGCAGCGCCAGCACCATTTGCGCCGGGTTGGCACCGAGCGACGCGCGCAATCCGGCGTACGACGTGGTGGTTCGCGGATTGACTTCCATCACCACCGGCCCGCTTTCCGTCGCGATGTAATCGACGCCGACATATCCCCACAGTCCCGGCATGGCGGCGGCGATGTGCCGGGCGAGCGCGGCGAGACTGCCGTCCGGGTCCGATATTTCGTTGACCACGCTGCCGAAGTAATGAAAGCGATCATTGCGCACCGCGATGCGCTGGCGGTTGCGGGCCAGCACCACCGCGTCGCCGTCGCGGCACAGCAGCGACAGGCTGCGCGCGTCGCCGCCGACAAACGGCTGCAGCACGAAACCGGCGTACGAATCGTGCGGCCGATGCGCATCCAGCCAGCGCCGTGCATACGCCAGCCGGTGAAACAGCCGCACGTCGGTGCAGCCGACGCCGTCATCGGGCTTGACGATCCAGGCGCTCGACACTTCCGACGGCATTTCGCCGGGCAGATAGGTTGCAACCGCGGCGACGTCGCGCTGCCGCAGCGTGGCCGACGTCGCGTGCTTACTCGCGGCAACGTGCACCGCATCGGGGCGGCTGCCGAGCAGGATGCGGCCGGCATCCAGCACATGCCGGCTCAGGGATTCGAGGATGCCGGCGCTTTCGGGGGCAATCGGCCACACCGCATCAGACGCGGCCAGGCCGCGCCGGAACAACGCGTCCGCTGACTCACCGGCGGCGGATTCGATCACCTGCACGCGCTCCGGAACCGACGGCAGACGCGCGTCACGCGTCGTCAATACTTCGACGCCCGGAATCTCCGCGAGATCGCGCATCAGCGCCTGCGCCATCACCTCGCCTTCCCGCGCCAGCGACGCCGGCACTGCCTTGTCAAGCAGGCCGCCGCCGGTTATATATTCGTAAACGAAGATCCGCACTGCCCGATCCTTGGAGCTGATTCCCGTCATCGATATTCTGCATGGCCGCGCGGTACGCGCGCGGCGCGGCGAACGCGCCGCCTATCAGCCGCTGCAGTCGGCGCTGTGCCCGTCCAGCGACTGTTTTGCCGCAGTCGCAGCCTTTCTCGACGTTCATCCGTTCACGGCGCTGTATATTGCCGATCTCGACGCGATCCAGGGACACGGCGACAACGCCGCGCTGATCGAAAAACTTCATCTGGGATATCCGCAACTCGCGCTGTGGGTCGATGCCGGCATTGCCGATCTCCCCACTTATAGCAAATGGCAGGCCAGCCACGTCGGACACGCGGTTATCGGCAGCGAAAGCAATCCCGCGCCGGAGCTGGTGCTCCAGTTATGCAACGAAGGTGTCACGCCGTTCCCGCTGTTGTCGCTCGATTTCCGGGAAGCGGATTTCGTCGGATCACCGCAACTGCTCGACATGCCGCAGCGCTGGCCGCAGCACGTGATCGCGATGACGCTGGCTCGCGTCGGCAGCGGACTGGGGCCGGATTTCGGCCGCCTCGAAGCATTGCGGCGACGCACACCGCGTACGCGACTCTACGCCGCCGGCGGCGTCCGCGACACCGCCGACCTGCGCCGCCTGAAAGCGCTCGGCGTCGGCGGCGCGCTGCTCGCCAGCGCACTGCACGACCGGACGATAAGCGCCGCCGACATTCGCGCGCTGGCGAACGCGGCGGCGTGAGGATTTACGCGTGCGCCGCGAACGGGTGCGCCATGCTGCTTTTCTTCGCCACCACTTCGGACGCCTTGGGCTCGCCTTTCACCGCGCGCTGGATCGATTCGCGGGTCGCCTTGTAGTTGTAGTCCTGGATCTTTTTGTCGTCGGTCGCGTCCCAGTGGATGAATACGCCGACGCAGATGAACAGATTGTCCGCTTCGTCGGCCGGAATGGTGCCGTCCTCCACGCTGTCCGCCACCGCCATCGCCACCGCGCGCTGCGCCGGGCCGAACATCTGCACCGCCTGTTTCGCGCCCTTGATCGTCACCTTGTTGAACAGGATCGTGTTGGGCTTGGCCATCAGGTTCGGTGCAACGACCGCCAGCAGCGAGGTAAAACCGTCCTTGTTGTTGGTCAGCGCATGGCAGAACGCGGATTCGGCGGCACTGCCGCGCGGCCCCATGATGAGATCGATGTGCGCCACTTCGTTGCCGTCGCCCACCAGAGATTCCCCGACCAGAACGCCATTGATCTTGGCCATTGCTTCGCTCCTTTTCGCTTGGTTTGTTTAAACACGCCGGACACGGTGCCCGTGCGCTTTCTCCATGCCGGGGCGTTTATCCCCCGCAAAAAAATCCGGTCTTGCACAACAGCATCCCTCGACACGCCGGGGTTGGCCCGCCGGCGCAACCCGACACCCGCCTTCACTCGCCGCAAACATCACTTTCCTGCGCCAGCGCATCCTCCAGCCGCATCGCCAGCAGGCTGGCGACGGCGAGATCGGCGCTGGTGCCGGGATTGAAGCGGCGCGCCTTGAGCTGTCGATCGAACTCCGCCAGCGCCGCAACCGGATAGTCCGGTGCGTTCGCGTGTGCCACCGCCGCACTGAGCGGCGCCGCCTCTTGCATCACCGCTGCCGCCGCCTGCGCGCCGAACTTGCGCACCAGCAGCGTATCCGGCAGGTGCGCCAGAAATTCGAGATAGACGCCGACGGCGATCCACTCGTCGCTGTCGCCGCGTGCCCGCGCCTGGCGCGCCCGCACCACGCCACGCTCGAAAACATCGCGATAACCGTCCACGTACTGGCCGGCAATCGTATCGCGCGCCGCCGCCTCGCGCATCGCCTCGAGCAACGTCACCCGCGGCACTTCGCGCACGTCATGTCGCGCTGCCTGTCCCAGCCCCCCCGGATTCGCAAGACGGATCGCGCGATAGGCCAGTGTTGCGTCCGCGACGTCGAGTTGTGCCAGCACGGTTTTCACCCGCTCGCGCAGCCGTTCGCCGGGCGTTGCGCGCAGCGCCGCATGCGCGAGCGGCGCTGCCAGCAGCACGATGCCGAGATTGGTATTGCTCGACACCGCCTGCCGTGTCGCCTTGATCGCGCGCAGAATGCGCTCACCGACGCTCGCCGCCGACCGCGACAACGGCTCCGCAATCGCCTGCGCGCTCGCCAGAAAGTCCTGTGCGGTCATGCCGTGGCCGGCGCTGTGCACGCTCACGCTGCCCGGCTTCATCGCATGGATCTCGGTCACGCACGCCCAGCTCACCGCGCGCGCCACCACATCGGGCTCCAGCCCCGCCGGCTGCGCGCCGGCACACGATGTGTTCGACAGCGCCATCTATCCCACCGCTTCCAGCCGGCGCGGCAGGCGCCGTGCCACGAAATCATCGACGATCGCCTGCGCCAGATTAACGTCGGTCACGCCCTGCAGTCCCTTCCACGCCGGGATGCCGTTCACTTCGATCACGAATGGTTCGCCGGCGCGATCGACGATCACATCGACGCCGGCGTAGTCGATATCGAGCGCGCGCACCGCGTCCTCCGCCAGCCGCGCCAGCAGCTGCGGCGGCTGCGCCGCTTCGCAACGGGCGCCCTGCGCAACATTGCTGATCCAGCTCGCACCGCGCCGGATCATCGCCGCGCGCACCCTGCCGGCGATCACGAACAGGCGCCAGTCATGCCAGTCGCCGGCGCCCGAATCGATGAAACGCTGCAGATAATAAACGCCGTTTTGCGCCATTGCGTCCGGCATCTCGGCGACACTGCGTACCAGCCGCAGATTCTTGCCTTGCGACCCGAACAGCGGTTTCAGCACCACGCCGTGATGCATCCCGCATTCGCGACGCGCCACCGCGCACGCATGCTCGAACGACTCCGCCACCCACGTTGGCGGCGTCGGCACGCCGGCACGCCGCAGCGCGAGACTGGTCATCGCCTTGTCCACCGTGCGCTCGATCGCGCGCCCGTCGTTGTAAACCGGCACGCCCGCATCGCGCAGCGCGTGCAATACATCGAGCCGCAGCACCACCTGCTCCAGCGTGCCGCCCGGCACGCCGCGCACGATCACACCGTCCGGCAGCGCATCCTTAAAGCCGGGAACGACGATGCCGTGCGGCGCCTGATCGAGATCAATGCGGCACTGGCGCAAGCTCGCGTACACCGAAGCCAGACCGCGCGCGTCAAGCGCCGCCGTCAGCCGGGCGCCATGCCAGCCCGGATCGTCGGTGACGATCGCGATCGTGCGGCGGTTCATGACTTGCCACCGAACGAGACGTCGAGCAGCCCGAGATCGACGGCACCGCCCGCGAAGCTGCGCCCGCTTTTCAATGCAGTCACCATCACGCGCGCCGGCGCGAACAGCATCGGATCGATCTGGTAGAAATCATATTTATAGTCCTTGAATACCTGCGCAAACGGCCGGCCGTAGTCGCGCGACGCACTCGCCGGCAGCCTGCGCGCAAGTTCCTCGGCGTCGGCGTCGGGCGCATCGACGTGCAGATGCACTTCGCCACCAAACAGGATCGCATCGTTGGTGCGTCCCATCGCGGTGATGAAATCGCCGCCCGCCGGCGGCAGCGGCGCGTGGCCGGTGCCGTCCACCACCCGGTCGAGCGCAAACCCCAGTGCGTGCACCTTGTGCAGCGCCACCTCCAGCACGCGTGACACGACCTGCACCATGCCGGCCAGACTTTGCGTCGGCGTCAGAATGAACGTGATGCGTGACGCCGCCACGCCGCAGTCGCGCGCGACCTTGTCGACGATCTCGGGCGGCGGCGGCCGATCCACCTCAAGCACCAGGCAGGTGGAATCGCCATGGTCGCGATAACCCAGCTCCGTGAACAAATCCTCTTTCACCGCCAGCGCCCGGCCCGGCCCCGAACCAAGCGCGCGGAACGCGCCCTTGCCCTCGCCATGCGCGAGGCTCCAACCGGCATACTGGCTACCGAGGCAGCTCAGCACCGGATCGGCGGCCAGCACGCTGACGTGGGTCGGCCAGCGGCCGGGAAAGCCGTGCAGCGCGACACGCCCCATTCCGCCCATGCAGATTTCCGCGATGCGCCGCCCTGCCTCGAGCCCGCCGCGCTGCGCAATCCCGGCGTCGACCACGACGGCCCCACCACCAACGCGTTCGACGCCGAGGCGCAACCATTGCGCATCCGCAATCAGCGCCGCGGTCAGCGGCGCGGCCAGCGCGTTGACGCTGGGTTTCGGGTCGCCGGAAACCGGCACGCCTTCAATTGCAACCGCGGGGGCAGTCACGCAGCCCTTCTCCATAGCATCTGAATTAACGATCGCTCCCGTTCCTGCACCAGCCGGTACGCCGTGTCGCGTCCGCCGGCTTCGGCGCGCACCGTACATACCGGCGCACCCTGCGGAATCCAGAGTCCGGGCTGCGGACGGTCGCTGGTCCATTCCGGCCACACTAAATCGTCAGGTACACGCAACGGCTGCGCGGCGTATACGACCGCCGTCGCGCGCGCAATGCCGGTGCGCTGCGCCGCGCGCGGCAGCACGCCGCGGCATGCCGACAGATGCCACTCGAATAATCCGCCATCGCAGTCGGCGTCGTAGAGATCCAGCGTCGCGGTCGGACGCGGGTTGATCTCGAGCACCTGCACGCGCTCGTGTTCGTCGACGATGAAATCGAGGCCGTTCAGACCGACCAGTCCGCTGGCAGCAACCAGCCGTTCGAGCGCGGCGCCCACCTGCTCCGTAACACGCCCGCCGGGCACCGCGGCACCCAGCGCGCCGCCGTACAGAAACGGAGTGTCGGCACCGCACACGCCGGCATGCCGCAGATCGTTGTAGCCGATGATGCGAAAGCGCGCGCCGTCGGCGACGAATAGTACCGACATGCTGCGTCCCGCCACCACGCGCTGAAAATAATCGACCCGTGACACCTGCGCACCGGCGTCCCGCGCGGGCCGGATGTGCGCGCCGCCGGCACCGCCTGCGCGCTTGACGAGCCATCCCGACTGCCTGAGCGGTAGTGCGAACGATACCTCCGGATGCCGGATGCCGAGGTCGTCGAGCAGCCGGAAAAAACGTTGCGGATGCTTGACCGCGCGCACCACGCTCGGCGCATTGCCATGCAGTGCGCGTCCCGTGCACAACTTTGCCAGCAGACCCGGGCGCATCTCGAAGCCCGAGCCCGGCACCACTCCGGCGCACGCGCCGGCAGGTGTCAGCTCGTCAGCTGCCGCCAGCAGCCGGCGCACGCTGAATGCGAGCCGGCGCCGCTGTGACACGTCGCGCACCGCACCGGCTGCTGCACAGGTATCGCTGTCGGCGAACAGGTCGAGCACCACCACCGGATGTCCGGCGCGCGCCGCCGACGCTGCCAGCGCGCGTCCCGACACCGCCGCGATCAGAAAAGGCGAGTCCTCAGGCGACGAGCCGTCGCGCTTCCGAGAATGCATCGCGAAAATCCAGATAAAGCGGCTTGTCTGCGCGCAGCATCGATTCGAACAGCCTGCGCTGCACCTGATACTTGACGTTGCCGATCGCCAGCGCACCGATCCCCAGCGTCTTGCCGGAAGCGGCCTTCAGCGCGGTGCCGTTGTCCATCACGCCGACGCCTTCGATCCCCGCCGGCGGCACCGCGTTGACGTCTGCCGCCACCAGCAGACGTGATGCCTTCGCCAGTTCCGCGGCCGACAGCACCTGCACGCCGGCCTTCGCCGACGACATGATCACGTCGGCCTGTTCGATGAGCTCGGCTTTCTGCGTTGCGGAACTGGCATCCGCCGCCTGGGTGCTGACGCTGTAGCGGGCATTCGACACTTCGCTCGTCATGCGCGCGCGGTCGGCGCTGGTGTGGCTCGCGATCCATACTTTCGCGCCGGCACCGGCGGCCAGCACGGCGGCGGCAGCACCAACCGGGCCGGTGCCGCCGAGAACGGCCACCGAACAGTCGGCCAGTTTTTTGTCATGCGTGCGCTTGAGCGCCGCTTCGACCGCCGCGACCATCGCCGCGGCGGTGGTGAACGCGCCGCTGGGATCGGCGAACACCGATACCTCGAATGGCGGCACCATCGCGCCGCGTGCCGCTTCCAGCATGTCGGCAGCGAGGCCGATCTCGCGGCCGCCGATGAATACACCGGTGCGTTTCACGCCATTGGGACCACGCGAGAAGATGGCATCCTGTATCAGCGCCGCGACCTGATCGAGGGCCACGCCGGAGTACGTCGCCACCGCATCGTAGCCGGCGTCGTACGCCATGTTCACGTCGAACGGGCTGGCGTTCGGGGTTGGCGTGATCAGGTGCAGAATGAACGGCTTTTCCATCGACTCGAATCCGTATGCGTGCCGCGCGCCGCGGCACTTTCACAAAGTCTATTGATTGACAGCAGCAGACTGTGTGTCCTTCGCCGCACGGCGCGCATCCCGCGGATCGCGTCGGTCGCGACGACTTCGCTGCTGTACCGCACTGCGATCGACTTCAGCGCCACGATTGCGGCCGCGGCACACCATGAAGCTCAGCGCGGAATCGGGCGCGCGGCGCCGGGCCGCCGCCGCCAGTTCCTGCGCACGCTGTTCCGAGCTCACGATCGCGAAACCGGTCGGTCCCCACGAGCTCTGTCCGACGCACGCCGCTCCTTCGCCTTCCAGCCACGACAGCGCGTCGGCCACCGCACGACTGGCAAAGCGGCCACCCTGCACCGGTGCAAAGTAATCGCCGACCGTGCGCTGAATTTCACTGACGGCATTCCCGAACTGCTCGAGATCGCGTTCGGCCAGTCCCGGCAACACCCCCATCAGCACCAGCTGGCACAGCCGCGCGCTCTCGTTTTCGGGAAACGGCGGCAGCCGTGCAAATCCGGCCACTTCGTCCGCATCATGCAAGCCCTTGAAACGTTCGTCGAATATCAGCAGCACGCGCCAGCGGCCGGGAAATGCAATGCGACTGACCACCGGCGGCGCGCCGCCACCGGCGGCGCGCCCGCCGTCGACCATGAAACCGCCGCGCTCGAACGCACCGATGCCGATGCCGGAGCGGCGGCCTCGATCCAGGATGCGCGCAATGTCACGCACCGACAGATGCAAGCCGAACAGCTCCGAAACCGCAGTGCCGGTCGCCAGCGCCAGCTGCGTGCCGGAGCCGAGCCCGGCGTGCGCCGGAATCGCCTGTTCAACCGTCACGCGTACCGCTTCGCGCAGGCCGCACGCATGGAGCAGACGTTTCGCGTAGTGCGCGGCGCGGGCGCTGTCGGCGCCGGCAGCCGAACAGGCAGCGGCACGCTCGACCCGCAACTGAAGATTCAACTCTTCCAGCGCCAGTCCGAGGCTGCCGAACTGCCGGTCGACGCCGGTGCCGGGATTCACGAAGCCGAAATGCAGTCGCGCCGGAGCGGTGACGCGTACGCCGCCGCGCTCCGTTTCGCGCGCTCCGCTTTTTCCCGCAGTCGTCATTTAGTTAGTTTCAGCAAGGATCATGCCATTAATTTTTCGTTATTTTTCCAGACGGACACGCAAGATTTCGGGCCCGCGATGAGATTACGATGCAACACTGTGTCTCACTCTTTGAGCACTCGAAACGGGCCACGCACTCCTCCGGCGGCATGCCGGGAACGAACGACCGGCCGTGTGCGGGCGGCATGCGGCGTTGCACGGCACTCTCACAATCAGTATGCTCGTTTTGGCACGGTCTGTGCGAAGTTCCAAATTCGAACGTTCAAAGCCGGCACACACGCTCTGTGCGCGATCGGCTGCGGCCTGAAGCATCACTATGCCCGAGTCTGCGATTTCCATCCGCGGTGATTCCATCGGCTGCCCGTTCTGCGGGCTGGCCTGCGATGACGTTGGCATTGCCACCGACGCTGCCGCGGTGGCCGTGACGGCCAACGGCTGCGCCCGCAGCCGTGCCGCCTTCGCGCGCAGCGCAACAGCCGCACCGGCGACGACACGCGTCGGCGGCAAACCGGCAACATGGGCGGCGGCAGTGCAGGCGATTGCGCACATCGTCATGCGCGCCGAATTGCCGCTGATCGCCGGGTTGGCGACCGATGTCGCCGGCATGCGCGCCGCGCTCGAGCTCGCGGACCGCACCGGCATGGTGGTCGATCACATGAACGCACCGGCCCGGCTGCGCAATCTCGCAGTGGTGCAGAGTGGCGGCTGGACCACCACCACACTGTCCGAAGTGCGCAACCGCGCCGACCTGCTGCTGGTGGTCGGCGGCAATGTCGCCAACCGCTTCCCGCGTTTTTTCGAGCGCTGCGTGTGGAACGCGGAAACACTGTTCGCGACCGGCCGGCCGGCGCGCGAAGTCGTTTATCTCGGAAATGTAACCGATAGCACCACCGGCGCAGCACCCGACGGACGACCGCCGCAGACGATCGGCTGCGCGAACAAACAGCTGCACGAAATCTTCGCCGCGCTGCTTGCGCTGTTTCGCGGACGGCCGCTTGCTGCAGAGCGTTTTGGCGGCGTACCACGCACAACGCTGGAACATCTGCTCGAACGCATGCGCAGCGCAACTTACGGTGTCGCGGTATGGAGCGCCGCGGACTTCGATTTCCCGCATGCCGAGCTGACGATCGAAGTGCTCGCCGAACTGATCAGCGCACTCAACCGCGACACACGTTTCGCGGGGCTGCCGCTCGGCGGCAGTGATGGCGACGGCAACGCCAGCCAGGTGACACTGTGGCAAACCGGCTTCCCGCTGCGTACCAGCCTCGCGAATGGCCATCCGGTCAGCGACCCGCTGCATTTCGACACGCAGCGCCTGCTCGCAAACGGCGAGGCTGACGCACTGCTGTGGATTTCGAGCTTCGATCCATCGCGCACGCCGCCGCGGTGCGGCGCCGGAACCCGCACCGTGGTGCTGGGACACTCGGCGATGCAGCTTGATGCCGAGCCAGACGTGTTCATCCCGGTCGGCACACCGGGCGTCGACCATGCCGGACATTACGTGCGCAGCGACGACACCGTGATCGTGCCACTGATGCGATTGCGGGACAGCGGATTGCCGAGCGTTGCAGAGACGCTGGGGGCGGTGCTTCAGGCGTTGGAGGCCTCGTGCTGACCAAGCCGGTGCCAGCCGCGGATTCCGTAGGACGGGGCATCAGCAATGATAGTCCGTTGATCCAAACGCCGCCCACCGCCCCCGCCCGCCTGCGCGGGCTCCCCGCCTCAATAAGGCGGGGAGAATTCGTGTGCTACTTGCGACGCCGTACAATTTTCCGCAGATGCTGGCAGTTTTCTCCTCCTCAAATGAGGAGGGGTGCCCGCGCAGGCGGGCGGGGTGGTCAACGGTGCTGACCCGACTCTCCGGCGGAAAAATATTCGATCCCGCTCACGGCGCCGATGGTGTCGCGCGTGACCTCTTCATCGAAGACGGCCACATTGTCGCCGATCCCGGGCCGCAGGCAAGGATCGACCGCGACTATGATCTTTCCGGCAAAGTCGTGATGGCCGGCGCGATCGATCTGCACACCCACATCGGCGGCGGCAAGACCAACCTCGCGCGCGCATTGCTGCCGGAAGATCATCGCGCCGAGCTCGCCGAGCGCACGCTGCTCACCCGCTCCGGCAGCGGCCATTGCTCGCCATCGACCTTCATCACCGGCTACCGCTATGCGGAGATGGGTTACACCGCCTGCTTCGAGCCGGCGATGCTGCCGTCGAACGCGCGCCAGGCGCACTTCGAAATGGGTGACACGCCGGTCATCGACAAGGGCGCGTACGCGATGCTCGGCAATGATGATTTTCTATTGCGGCTGCTGCGCGACGGCGCACCGCAACAGGTCGTCAACAACTACGTCGCGTGGACGCTGGATGCGGCCCAGGCGATCGGCATCAAGGTGGTCAACCCGGGCGGCATCAGCGCCTTCAAGTTCAACCAGCGCGCGCTCGACGTCGACCAACCGAATGCCCATTACGGCGTCACCCCGCGCGCGATCATCAAGGCGCTGACGCGGGCGCTGCACGAACTTGGCGTGCCGCATCCGCTGCACGTGCACGCGAGCAATCTCGGCGTTCCGGGCAACGCCGACAGTACACTGGAAACGATGCACGCCGCCGAGGGTCTGCCGATCCACGTCACGCACATCCAGTTTCACAGCTACGGCACCGAGGGCGACCGCAAATTCTCGTCGGCCGCGGCGCGCATTGCCGAGGCGGTGAACGCGCATCCGAACGTCAGCATCGACGTCGGCCAGATCGCGTTCGGCCAGACCGTCACCTGCTCCGGCGACACCATGAGCCAGCACCGCCAGGCACATCACGGCGATCCGAAAAAAGCGGTGATCATGGACATCGAATGCGACGCCGGCTGCGGCGTCGTACCGTTCCGCTACCGCGATCGCAATTTCGTCAACGCGCTGCAGTGGGCGATCGGGCTCGAGCTGTTTCTGCTGGTGCAGGATCCATGGCGCGTGTTCCTCACCACCGACCACCCGAACGGCGCGCCGTTCACGCATTATCCGACGCTGGTGCGATTGCTCACCGACCGCGCGTATCGCAACGACATGCTGGCACAGATTCATCCGGACGCCGCCGCGATGAGCAACCTGAAAGGGCTGGACCGCGAATATTCGCTGTACGAAATCGCGATCATGACGCGCGCGGCGCCGGCGCGCATTCTGGGACTTGCCGATCGCGGCCATCTCGGTGCCGGCGCCTGCGCCGACGTCGTCGTCTATAACGACGAAACCGATCGCGAAGCGATGTTCGCGAAGCCGGCATACGTGTTCAAGAACGGCGAGCCGGTGGCGCAGAACGGACGCGTGATCAAGGCGACGTGGGGTGATACGCACGTCGTGAAACCGGCGTTCGACCGTGGCATCGAACGCGATCTCAAAACGTACTTCGAACGCTACCAGACGGTGCGCATGGAGAATTTCCGCATCGGCGCCGACGAAATGCACGACATCGGCCGCGGCGCCGCACTGCAGGTGCATCCGTGCCGCAACGGATGAGCGGCCCGGCGCCATGGTGATCAACGGCGTCGCGATCGACGATACTTTTGCCGAGGCGTTCGGCATGAAGGCGGCGCGGCTCATCATCACTTCGCACGATCTGAAGTGGGCGTATCACGCTGCTCATACCGCAACCGGTTTTGCGACGTCGGTGATCGCATGCGGCTGCGAGGCCGGCATCGAGCGTGAACTGACGCCCGATGAAACGCCGGACGGCCGCCCCGGCTTGTCGATCCTGCTGTTCGCCGTCTCCGGCAAGGAACTGACGAAGCAGGTCGAGCGCCGTGTCGGGCAGTGCATCCTGACCGCGCCCGGCAGCGCGGTGTTTTCCGGCATCGACGACGGCGATGCGCTGCCGCTCGGCAAAACACTGCGCTACTTCGGCGACGGCTATCAGATTTCGAAGCGGCTCGGCGGGCGGCGCTACTGGCGCATTCCGGTGATGGACGGCGAATTCGTCTGCGATGACGTGACACACGTCGCGAAGGCGGTCGGCGGCGGTAATTTCCTGGTGCTGGCTGACAGCAACCAGGCGGCGCTGGCCGCGTGTGAGGCGGCGATCGCGACAATGCGCAAGCTGCCGGGTGTGGTCATGCCGTTCCCGGGCGGCATCGTGCGCTCCGGCTCCAAGGTCGGATCGAAATACAAGGCGCTCGGCGCATCGACCAACGACGCATTCTGCCCGACATTGCGCGGGTTGGTGAACAGCGAGCTGTCACCCGAAATTGGCGGCGTGCTCGAAATCGTGATCGACGGCCTCACCGCCGATCACATCCATGCCGCGATGCGCGCCGGCATCGCGGCAGTGTGCGAGCTCGGCGCGACGGGCGGCATCCGCCGCGTCAGCGCCGGCAACTATGGCGGCAAGCTCGGGCAGTTTCATTTTCACCTGCGCGAGATCATGGCATGAGCGCGCTCACCTTCACGCTGCGCGAGCCGACGGCGCGCACCATCGATTGTGCACCACTGATTCCGCAACTGCTGGCGGACAAGACGCCGGCCGGGATTGCCGCGATCGAGCTCAGCTGCGGCAATCGCAGGCGGCGCGTCGATTCGCTGTTCGACGTCAGCGGCGATGACGCACAAAACGTGGTGATCCGGCACAGTTGTGAACGCCTGGCCTGGATCGGGAAAAACATGACGGGCGGTACGCTGACCGTTGACGGTGACGCCGGCCCCTACGCCGGCTGCGGCATGCGCGGCGGCACGCTGACGATCAGCGGCAACACCGGCGCCTGGGCAGCGAGCGGCCTGGCCGGCGGCGAATTGCGCATCGGCGGCAATGCCGGCGATTTTCTGGTCGGCGCGCTGCCGGGTGACAAGTACGGCATGCGCGGGGGACTGGTGATCGTTGACGGCGACGCGGGCGACCGTGCGGCTGATCGCATGCGCCGCGGTGTACTGCTGATCAAGGGCCGTGCCGGCGATTATCTCGCATCGCGGATGCGCGCCGGGACGGTGATGGTGCTCG
>DASSON010000057.1:0-10778 GCA_035700525.1 Burkholderiales bacterium | reverse complement strand
CGACACACCCGACAGTTCTTTCAGCCTCCAGCCGCAGTCATTCAAAAAGCTGGCGTTTTCGATGGTGGTGCCGGCCGGCATCAGCGGTCCCGTCACGCTCGAAATCGATACGTTTGTCGCCGGCAAAACGATGTTTGACGTCGCGTCGGCTGCACCGACTGCACCTGTGACCACACCGGCAACCAGGGCGGCACCGGCATCCCGGGCGGCAGCTCCGGCAGCGCAACCGCCGGAGCCGGCCCAGAGCACCGTTGCGCTGGGTGACGATGCCGTGTCTCCCGGCATGTTCGGATCGGGGCTTTCCGCGTACGAACCGATTTATTTCGCGGTCGGGTCACGCGACGGATGGAATGCGAAATTCCAGCTCAGCTTCAAATATCGCCTGTTCAATCCGTCGGGCGAATTTACGCAACAATATCCGAAACTGGGCAATCTGTATTTCGGCTATACGCAGACGTCGCTGTGGGATCTTTCGGCACGCTCGTCGCCGTTCAAGGATTCCAGCTACCGGCCGAGCCTGTTCTATTACGACAGCGATGTGTGGAACGCAGCAAACCACCGTGCCCGAATCGGCTTTCAAGGCGGCCTGGAACACGAGTCAAACGGGCAGGGGGGTGATCAGTCGCGCAGCATTAACATTGCATTCGTGCGGCCGATTTTTACGCTGGGGGACTACGGCGATTATCACTGGACGATCGCGCCCAAGCTCTGGACCTATCTGGAAAAATCCGATAATCCCAATATTGCCGACTACCGCGGCTACGGCGAGCTGTTGATAAAGTATGGGAAAAAGGACAAGTGGCAGATTGCAACCAAGCTGCGCAAGGGCACCAACGCACATGTTGGCAGTGTCGAGGTCGACCTGTCGTATCCGTTGCGCAGCGCCGCGCTCGGCAATCTCAACGGTTACCTACTGCTGCAATATTTCAACGGCTACGGCGAAACGATTCTCGACTATGATCAGAAATTCGAATCGCAATTCCGCATCGGCCTGATGCTGGTGCGGTAATAAAACGAAAAAGGGGAAAGCGATGGGAAGCCCGCTCTATTTTGAGGATTTTGCGGTCGGCGACGAGTTCGTCACGCTGAGCCGCACGGTGACCGAGGCCGACATCGTTGCCTTCGCTGGCCTGTCGGGAGACTATAACCAGTTGCATACCGACGCCGAATTTGCGGCCGGTACGATTTTTGGCGAACGCATCGCGCATGGTCTGCTGGGACTCGCGATCACCGGCGGACTCAAGCAGCGGCTCGGCATATTCGACGGCACCGTGATGGCGTTTCTCGGCCTGACATGGGATTTCGTCGGGCCGATCCGGATTGGCGACACCATCCACGTCAGGATGGTGGTTGCGGAGACGCGCACCACCCACAAGCCTGATCGCGGCATTCTGGTTCAGGACGTCGAGCTGATCAACCAGGACGGCCGCACGGTGCAGAAGGGCCGGCACACGGTCATGATGCGGTGCCGGCCGCAGCAGTAGAAATAGAAACGGGCGCCGTGCCGGCGCCCGTCCGATGCGTTGCTTTCAGCGTTACGCGAAAACGCGTGTTTTGCTGACCATTGCGCGCGCCTTTTCGAGCGCCTTCGATTCCGCTTCCTCGATCGTGGCGCCTTCACCGCGGGCCAGCGCCGCGCCCGGATCGACATTGTCGACGGTGACGTGATACTTGTCGCCGAGCTTGTACGACGTCACGCGAATCTTCCATTCGCCGACCTGCTCGACGCGCGAATTGTAGTTTTCCGGCTTGATGGCTTGAGTCATGTCAGTTACCTCGCGACAGGTGCGTTGACCAGATTACCCCATTCCGTCCAGGAGCCGTCATAGTTCTGGACTTTCGGGTAGCCCAGCAGATATTTGAGTACGAACCACGTCAGGCTCGAACGTTCCCCGATGCGGCAGTAGGCGATCACGTCCTTGTCCGCCTTCACGCCGACCCCGTCGTACAGCGCCTTCAATTCGTCGACGGATTTGAACGTGCCGTCGTCATTGCAGTTCTTGCCCCACGGCACGTTGACGGCATTCGGAATATGGCCGCCGCGCTGGCAGGTTTCCGGCAGGCCCGGCGGGCACAGGATCTTGCCGCTGTATTCGTCCTGCGAGCGTACGTCCACCAGGAACGCATCGTTGGCGGTGGCCGCCTGATGCGTGCGCGGCAGGAAGGCGCGAATCGAATGATCGGGCTCCGACGCGTGATACTGGCGCGCCGCCGGTTGCGGCACGTCGGTGCTCAGCGCACGGCCTTCGGCGATCCACTTCTTGCGGCCGCCATCGAGCACGCGTACATCCTGGTGGCCATAGGTTTTCAGTTGCCAGAACGCCCAGCACGCGAACCAGTTGTTGTTGTCGCCGTAGAGTACGATCGTGGTGTTGTTGTCGATGCCAGACTCGCCCAGCAGCTTTTCCAGCGCGGCCTTCGAGATGACGTCGCGGCGCAGCGTGTCGCACAACTGGGTCTGCCAGTTCCAGCCGACCGCGCCTTCGATGTGGCCTTGGTCATAGGCCTTGGTGTCGACATCAACTTCCGCGATGCGCACATTCGGATCTTGTTTGTGCTGATCGACCCACTCGGTCGTTACCAGCACTTCAGGGTTGGCATAGCTCGCCATTGCATTGCTCCTTCCAGATGTCGGGACGTCAGGCATGGAAATCACGCCCCTGCGCCGCCGGTTTGACATAGCCCTTGCGGACCACAAAATCGCCGAAATGCTCGCCGCTGTCGCGCTCGCTGGCGTAACGGCGAATGATCGGTTCGAGCTCGGACAGAATTTCAGCTTCATCCAGCGATTCACGGTAGAGCTTGTTCATGCGTTCGCCGGCGAAGCCTGCGCCGAGATAAAGGTTGTACTTGCCGAGGGATTTGCCGACGAGCCCGATTTCGGCAATGTACGGCCGCGCGCAGCCGTTCGGGCAGCCGGTCATGCGGATCGTGATCGGAACGTCGGTCAGGCCGGCATCCTCGATCAGGCGTTCCAGCTTGACCAGCAGGTTCGGCAGATAGCGTTCGCTTTCTGCCAGCGCGAGACCACAGGTCGGCAATGCGACGCAGGCCATCGAATGCAGCCGCAGCGCGCTGCGCCGGTCACCGCCGTCGAGTCCGTGTTTCTGTACCAGTGTCTCGATCGCCGGTTTCTGCTCCGGCGTGATGCCTGAAATGATGAGATTCTGGTTTGGCGTGAAACGGAATTCACCCTGGTGAACGCCGGCAATCTCACGCAGTCCGCTGATCAGCGATGAATCGGGCCGGTCGGCGATTCTGCCGTTCTGGATGAACAGCGTCAGGTGCCAGTTGCCGTCCGCGCTTTCCCCCCAGCCGTAGCGATCGCCGTTGGTGTCGAACTGATAAGGGCGGGCCGCATCCAGCTTCCAGCCCAGATAGCGCTCGATCTCACCCTTGAACCAATCGAGTCCGTGATCGTCGATCGTGTATTTGAGGCGCGCATGCTTGCGATTGGAGCGATTGCCATAATCGCGCTGCACCTTGGCCACCGCCTCCGATACTTCGACCATGCGCTCCGCGGCACAGTAGCCGATCACGTCGGCCAGCCGCGGATAGCTGCCGGGATCGCCGTGAATCATGCCCATGCCGCCGCCGATCGCGACGTTGAACCCGACCACCTGTTCGCCGTCGACGATCGCGATGAAGCCGAGATCGTTACCGAACACGTCGACGTCGTTGACCGGCGGCACCGCGATCGCGATCTTGAACTTGCGCGGTAGATAGGTCTTGCCGTAGATCGGTTCCCGGTCCTCTTCCTTGGGTGCCCCGCCCGCAACCAGTTCGTCGCCGAGCCAGATTTCGTGATAGGCACGGGTATGCGGCGTCAGATGCGCTGCCGCGCGCAGACAATAATCGTAAATTTGCTGGTGCACGCGCGACTGCAGCGGATTAGGGCTGCACATCACGTTGCGGTTGACGTCGCCGCAGGCAGCGATGGTCGTCAGCAGCGCGCGGTTGATGCCGGCAATCGTTTCTCTTAACTCGCGTTTCAGAATACCGTGAAGCTGCACCGACTGGCGCGTGGTGAGGCGGATCGTATTGCCGGCATGGCGCTGTGCGATGTCGTTCAGCGCCAGCCATTGTTGCGGCGTGCACACACCGCCCGGAAACCGCACCCGCACCATGAACTGGTAGGCCGGCTCCAGCTTCTGCTTCTGGCGCTCGATACGCAGATCACGGTCGTCCTGCAGATAGGAACCGTGGAACTTGATCAGTTGCGCGTCCTTCTCGGAAATGGCGCCGGTGATCGGATCGGCCAGACCTTCCACCAGTGTGCCGCGCAGGTAGTTGCTGGCTTCCTTGATGTGCTCGACTTCCGAACGCGTATCGCGGGTCGGCTGGTCCATCAGTAAACGTCCCTCTGATAGCGTTTTTCGCGCTGCAGATTGCGCACGTACTCGGTGGCGGCTTCTGCCGAGCATCCGGCTTCGCTCTGAACGATCCCGGTCAGCGTGGCATGCACGTCGCGCGCCATGTGATCCGCGTCACCGCATACGTAGAGATGCGCGCCATCCTGCAGCCAGGCGTAAAGATCACGGCTGCGTTCGAGCATGCGATGCTGCACGTAAGTCTTGCTGCGGCCGTCGCGCGAGAAAGCAACGTCGATACGGTTCAGCACGCTGTTCTTCAGGTAACGCTGCCATTCCCGCTGATACAGAAAGTCGGTGCGGAAGTGCTGATCACCGAAGAACAGCCAGTTGTCGCCGGTCGCACCGACCGCCTCGCGTTCTTCGATGAACGCGCGAAACGGTGCGACGCCGGTGCCCGGTCCGATCATGATGACCGGTGCCGCGGTGTCGGCCGGCAGCTTGAAATTGCGGTTGTGCTCGACATAAACCGGGACCTGGTCGCCGGCCGTGATCCGTTCTGAGAACTGCATTGACGCGACGCCCTTGCGGTTGCGTCCGTGAGTGGCATAACGCACCGCCGCGACGGTGAGATGCGCCATGCCGGGATTCACCTTGCCGCTGGACGCGATCGAATACAGGCGCGGCTGCAGCCGCCGCAGTGTCTGCACGAATTCGGCGCCGGAAATTCCGCTTGCCGGGAAGCGGATGATGACATCGATGACTTCGCGCCCGTCCATGAAACTGCGCAGCGCACTTTCATTTTCCGGCAGCAGAAGCTTGTCGAGTTCACCGGCGTCCGCCAGTGCCGCGTACTTCGTCAGGAACGGCCGCGACAGCGTGGTGATTTCGTATTCGCGGGTCAGTGCCTGTTCAAGCGTCGCCATTCCGTCCTTCAGTGCCACTGTTTCGTCTGGATCGAGATCGAGCGCGGCAACCAGTTCCGCTACCAGTTCGGGATCATTTTGCGGCACCACGCCCAGCGAATCGCCCGGCTCGTAGTGAATCCCGGAACCTTCGAGCGACAGTTCGATGTGGCGCACTTCCTTCGCCGACCCGCGTCCCGACAGCTTGATGTTCTCGATCAGTGTTGCCGCGAACGGCTTGCTGCGCGACCAGGTCGCTGCCTTTTGCAGCGTGGTCGCCGCCGGAGCCAGGCGAACTTCGGTTGCCGTTGCCGGCGCCTGTGTTTCCGTCGCCAGCCGCACGACATCCGCCACCCAGGCCTCGGCATCCGTTTCGAAATCAACGTCGCAGTCGACGCGCGGACGCAGCGGTTGCGCGCCGAGCGCGGCGAGCTTTTCGTCGAAGTCTCTGCCGCATTTGCAGAACTGCGCGTAGCTGGAATCGCCCAGTGCCAGCACCGCATAGCGTGTGTCTTCCAGCCGCGGCGCGCTGCCGCCATGGATGAATTCGTGCAGCTCCAGTGCTTCGTCGGGCGGCTCGCCTTCGCCCTGTGTGCTGACCGCAATCAGCAGCAGCTTTTCATTCTTCAGCCGTGCCGGCTTGTAATCACCCATCGCGTAAAGATCGACCTTGAACCCGGCGGCGACGGCCTTGCTTTTCGCCGCCTCGGCGACCGCCGCAGCATGCCCGGTCTGCGAGCCGTAAAGTATCGTGATGCGCGACGGTTCGGCGGCCGCTGTAGCCGGCAGGGCAGGAGTTGTTTCGGCACGACGCACGGCGGCGCTCACGCCGGCGAGGTAGCCCTTGACCCACGTCAGTTGTTCAGCCGAAATGCCGTCGACCAGCTGCAGCAGCAATTCCGTCTGCTGCTCGGTAAGCGGCACCATCTGCTCACGCATCATTTATGCTTTTCCTTTTGTCACGCGATCTGCCAAAACTGTTCCGGCGCCGCATCACGGACGCCGGGTGTTTCATCGGATCCGCCCCGCGGCGAAACCAGCTTGTAATGCAGATTCACGACATCACCGACGATCAGCAGGGCAGGGGCCGCCGGCTGCCGGTGCTTGACGGTCTCGGGCAGGTCGGCGAGCGTATCGACCAGCACCTGCCGGTCAGACCGCGTGCCATTGGCGACGAGCGCGGCGGCGGTAAATTTCGGCCAGCCGCGCAGCCGCAGCGCATGGCTGATCGACGCGAGGTTGTTCAATCCCATGTAAATGACCAGCGTCTGTCCAGCGGGTGAATACGCCGGCCAGCGAATGTCGGGATCGCCCGCGTTTCGGTGCCCGTTGATGAAGACGCACGAATGCGCATAATCCCGGTGCGTCAGCGGGATCGCGGCATCGACCGCGCAGCCGCTCGCCGCCGTGATGCCGGGAACGACTTCAAACGGAATCCCGGCATCTGCCAGCGCTTCCATTTCTTCCCCGCAGCGTCCGAAGATCAACGGATCGCCGCCCTTGAGCCGGATCACCCGCTTGCCCCGCGACGCCAGCGTAACCATCAGCGCGTTGATGTCAGTCTGCGCCATTTTGTGTTTACCGCAGCGTTTGCCGACCGCGATGCGCTCCGCCTCCGGGCGCACCAGATCGAGGACCTCACCGCTGACCAGATCATCGTGCAGCACGACATCGGCCCGCTGCAGCAGACGCAGCGCCTTCAATGTCAGCAGCTCGGCGTCGCCGGGGCCGGCGCCGACCAGAGAGACCATGCCGCGCGGCTGCTGAGCTGTTGCCGGTGAATCGAGTGCCGCTTCGATCGTGCGGCGAATATCGTCGGCGCTTTCACTGGAGCCACTTCTGGCAACGGCATCGCCCAGCACCTGCTCCCAGAACCGGCGGCGTGCCAGCGGAGACGCGATGCGCGCCTTGACCCGTGAGCGGAAGCTGCCGGCGACGCTGGCAAGCACGCCCAGTCCACGCGGCAGCCGGGCTTCGAGCCAGGACTTGAGGTGGCGCGCGATCACCGGCGCCGCGCCGCCGCTTGAAATGGCAACGACGACCGGATCACGCTGCACGATCGCCGGCGTGATGAAATCACACAGCGACGGATCGTCGACCACGTTCACCGGCACCCGTAGCGCGCGTGCCGTTTCGGATACCTTGCGGTTGACTGCCGAATCTCCGGTAGCGGCGATCGCCAGTGCGCAATTCGCGAGCATGCCGGATTCGAATACGCGGCCGGGATGCACGATGCGGCCATCCTGCAACAATTCCGCAAGTTCATCATGAAGCTGCGGTGCCACGACGCTGACGCGGGCGCCGAACGCAAGCAGCTGCCGGGACTTGCGCAATGCCACTGCGCCGCCGCCGACCACCAGGCAACGGGCGCCCTGCAGGTTGATAAAAATAGGGAACCAGTTCATCGTTGCGATTCCGGATACGGTCGCCCGCGTGCCCGTTGCGGGCCTGTCGCGGCACTGTGTTGCATCCTGTCACTGCCTCGGAATTCCAATGGAAAACAAGAATAAAGCGGTCGCTATAGATTGTAAAATAATAAAAAAAGCTATCTTTATTCTTTTGTCGCATAAAAAGTGCAAGAGCGAAATCGCTCCATGCTGCCGTTCTGGATAAAAACGGAAACTGAAGGTTCACGTTTGAAGAAAGAGAGGGGTACGCCCGGTCACCCCTCTTCGGATAGTAAGGAGGAGCGAAACGGGAGAGGTAATTGTTTTTCTTATGCCGCCCACCACCCCGTTCGCTTCGCGTCCACCCCGCCTCCAATAAGGCGCGGAGATTTCGTGCTCTGTTTGGCACACGGCGTGTTTTTCGGCGCCTCGCGGCGCGGTCGTCACGTCTCTACGCTGGCTTCTTCCTGGCGCCGTTCATCGCCTCATCAGCTACGCGACCTGACCATGAACAGTGGCGCGTGGCGACAGGAAATTCCCGCGCGTAGTGGCCTCACTGCATTAGGCCTGAATCACACCACGCCCTGGTCGAGCATCGCGTCGGCAACCTTGACGAAGCCGGCGATGTTGGCGCCGTCGAGGTAGTCGATCGAACCGTCGGCACGCGTGCCGTACCGCACGCAGGCTTCGTGGATGGACTGCATGATCGCATGCAGCCGACTGTCCACTTCGCCCGGCGTCCAGTTCATGCGGATCGCATTTTGCGACATTTCGAGTCCGCTCACGGCGACACCGCCGGCGTTCGACGCCTTTCCCGGTGCATACAGCACGCTGGCCTGTTCGAATGCATTGACCGCTGCGATCGTCGACGGCATGTTGGCGCCTTCACCAACGCAGGTGCAGCCATTCCCGATCAGGGCCTCGGCGTCATCACCGCCCAGTTCATTCTGCGTCGCGCATGGCAGTGCGATGTCGCATGGAAATTGCCACGGCCGGCGGCCCTCAGCATACTCAAGACCGAAATACCGCGCATAGTCACCGATGCGCTGCCGCCGTTCATTCTTGAGATCCATCAGGTAATTCCATTTTTCGGCACTCATCCCGTCGGGGTCATAGGCCGTTCCCTGCGAATCCGAGACTGTGACGACCCTGGCTCCCAGCTCGATCAACTTTTGCGCGGTGTACTGCGCGACGTTTCCGGAACCGGACAGCGCCACCCGTTTGCCGGCGAATCCATCATTCCGGGTCTTGAGCATTTCCTCGACGAAATACACCAGCCCGTAGCCGGTTGCCTCCGGCCGGATGTAGCTGCCGCCATACGACAACCCCTTGCCGGTAAGCACCGGCTTGAAGTCGCCGGCCAGCTTCTTGTACTGGCCGAACAGGAAACCCACTTCACGTGCGCCGACCCCAATGTCGCCCGCCGGCACGTCGACGTCCGGCCCCAGATATTTGAACAGTTCCGACATGAAGGCCTGGCAGAAGCGCATCACCTCGCCATCGCTCTTGCCGCGCGGATCGAAGTCGGCGCCGCCCTTGCCGCCGCCCATCGGCAGTGTGGTGAGTGAATTCTTGAAGGTCTGTTCGAATGCCAGAAACTTGAGAATGCTGAGCGTGACCGACGGATGGAAGCGCAATCCCCCCTTGTACGGTCCGATCGCACTGTTCATCTGCACGCGATAGCCGCGATTCACCTGCACGCTGCCGTGGTCGTCGACCCATGGCACGCGAAACATGATCACGCGCTCCGGCTCCGCCATGCGTTCGAGAATGGCCGCTTTCGCGTACTTCGGATGCTTCTCGATGAACGGCCACAGACTGCGGGTGACTTCTTCAACGGCCTGGTGAAACTCCGCCTGATTCGGGTCACGTGCCTTGATGGATGCAAGGAATTCTTCGACAGATTGCATTGCAGGTGCCTTATGTAGTGGTGAAATCGGCGGCGTCGCCCGGATGGGCAGTAGCGCAACTCGTTGCCCGACGGCTTGCCGTGGCTTCCGTTCCATTAAAAGGAATTTGGTGTTGCTGTGGGCAATACAGCGCGGCGCAAGTTTTCGTCGGCCGCGTTCTTGCGCTCAAACCGCAGACAAAATAAAAACGGGCACCGCGACGCGTGCCCCAGTGCCCTGATTTGTCTGGCTCCCCGAGCTGGGCTCGAACCAGCGACCTGCGGATTAACAGTCCGTCGCTCTACCGACTGAGCTATCGGGGAAACGCGCAAGAACCCCGTAAAATGCCGGTGCCCGCACGGAACGTGCAATTGTAATGGCTGCCCGGTAACGGGTCAATCTGTAACGCCGGAACATCGAAGCGTTTACCGCCGCTCGCCATCTTTTATAAGATGACGAGTGCCGATTGAAATTTGATTTTCGAAACAGCGAGCTGTAGCTGTGCGCTCCGTCTCATTTGTTTCACGCAGTTTCACCAGTCATTTGTTAATCTTTTTATTTTGGTTCGGGCCCTGCTCGGGATGCAATCAACGCCGTCGACTGCCCGGAGCCACCGTGCGCCGCTTCCAGGATGGCGGCCCCTTCGTCATCCGACACCTGCGGAAAATCTGCATAAAAGCGGCTGATCGCATCGAACTCTTCGCTCGCTATCAGGCTGATGGCCTGATCGGCGCTGTCTGATACTCGCGTCAGCGCTTCTGTTGATGTGACCGGAACCGTGCGTACCAGTTGCGCCGGATTGCGCGCCGGTACTGCGTGCAGTGCGGCGATCATCGTTGCGCCGGTTTCGGTGTCAGACCGAGGCATGGCCGGCCTGGCCCCGAATTCGATGTGAATCGATTGACGCATGAATGGCCGAGCAATCACTGTCAGTGACGCTGCCGGTCTTTGCCGACATTCTTGCGGGCATTTTTGATAAGCGCGCCACAGTCGCTGTTCTCGGCGTTGCCGAGATCGACCAGCGGCAGCAGCGCCGCCAGCGGCGTTGCGAGGATGCCGAGTGCAATCGCCGCGCCGACGCGCGCCGCCTCCTTTTCGATTACCGGCCGCACGTCCGGGTGCTTGAACGTGCCGGCGATGGCGATTGGCCCTTTCAGCGCAAGCGGGCTGGGTTTCTTCGAATCGGCCTTGATGTGCAGATCGTATTGCTCGTCATGAAAATTGACGTTGCCGCGCCCCTGAATGTTGACCGCCGACGTGTCGGCCACCAGCGTACGCACGATCGCC
>DASSON010000056.1:0-13180 GCA_035700525.1 Burkholderiales bacterium | reverse complement strand
AGAATTACATCGACGATTACGTTGCCTATATCCCGAAGTATTTCGAGGACGCACAGAAGACCGAGCCCAAGGTGAAGCAGTTCATCGCCGACTACAAGAAGTTCTACAAGACCGCAAGCTTCCCCTACGACCAGGCGCCGCTGTGCTCGTCGTCGTGCTACGACCATGTCTTCATGCTGGTGGAAGCGTTCAAGCGCGCCGGAACGGTGGATGACGTGGCCAAGGTGAGGCAGGCGCTCGAGTCTTTCACCTATGACGGGCTGTGGAAAATCCGTTACGACAAGACCGGTGAGGAAGTCATCAACTTCGATATCGTTGATGTGAAGCGCGGCGGCAAGATCACCGTCACTCACGAATCGCCGAAGTAACACGGCGCATGCTGCAGCTCGTCGTCGGCCAGCTCCTGAACGGGGTGATCGTCGGGACGCTCTATGCGATCATCGCGCTCGGCGTCACCCTGACCTTCGGCATTACCGGCATCGTGAATTTCGCGCTCGGCGCGTTCATGATGCTGGGTGCCTACATTACCTGGTATCTGACCGACGGCATCGGCGTCCCCTATCCGCTGGCGGTGCCGCTGGCCGTGCTGTGCGTTGCGCTGCTCGGGCTGGCAGTGGACCAGGCGCTGTTCCGCTTCACCCGCAACAACCTGATCAACGGCCTGATCGTGTCGATCGGCCTGATCTCGGTGCTGGTGGCGATCGTGCTGATGATCTGGACCACGACACCGCAGAGCATGCACTACGTGTTGCCCGGCATCTTCAGGATCGGCGGCGTGATCGTGCCGAAGATGAAGGCAGTCGTCTTCATCGTGCTGCTGCTGGTGATTCTGCTCACCTATGCGTCGCTGACACGCACCTGGGCCGGGCGGGCGGCGTATGCGTACGCGCAGAATCCGGAAGCGGCCGCGCTGATGGGTGTTCGCACCGGTGTGCTGCAGGCCGGCGTCGCGGCGTACTCGACGGCGCTGGCGGGACTGGGCGGTGCGCTCTACGCGAGTCTCTATTCGATCGCGCCCGAGATCGGCGCCAGCTATATTCTGAAGGGGGTGGAGGCGGCCATCCTGGCTGGCATCGGCAGCGTCGTCGGTTCGCTCGTCGGCGGCATCATCATCGGCGTGGCCGAGGGCGTCGGATCGATTTTCCTGCCGTCCGCGTATAACGATGCCTATGGTCTGATTTTCCTGGTGTTGATTCTGCTGTTCAAGCCAGCGGGGCTGTTCGGATCGAAATCATGAAATCGTATCTGCTGTGGCTGCCGCTGTTCCTGTTGCCGCTGGTGGTGCATGATAATGTCGTGCTGACGGTGCTGGTATTCTCGTTCATCCTTGGCATTCTGGCGGTGAGCTTCAATCTGATTTTCGGTTTCGCGGGGCAGCTGTCGTTGTTTCATGCGGCGGCCTTCGGGCTGTCCGCTTACGCGACCTATCTGTCGATGGTGCATTGGTCGATTCCGTTCTGGCTTGGCCTGGTGGTAGGCGTGGTATTCGTGGCGCTGGTGTCGGTCGTGATCGGCGCGATCTGCTTCCGCTTCAAGCTCAAGGAGTTTTATTTCGCGATCGTGACGCTTGCGTTCTCCGAGATTGCGCGTCTCGTGATCCTGAACTGGAACAGTTTTACGAACGGCTCGCTCGGCATCAACTTTACGGTGACGCCGACGCTGTGGGTGCCGGGCCGCGGCGTGATTCCGGTGCAGGGAACGGTGATGTGGTACTACCTGACTTTGGTCGCAGTCGTCCTGACCGTCATTGTCTGCTCGCGCATCGTGCATTCGTGGATGGGGCGCTGCTTCGCGTCGATCCGGCTCAACGACGAGCTCGCCGACACGCTCGGCATCAACGTCTTCCGCTACAAACTGATTTCATTCGTTGTCGGCAATGCCGGTGCTGCTGTCGCCGGCAGTCTCTACGCGTTTTACATCAGCTTCATCGATCCGGACTATCTGTCGATCAACCAGTCGCTGGCGATCATCGCGATGGCACTGCTCGGCGGACGCGACTCGGTCGCGGCGCCGGTGGTTGGCGCATTCGTACTAACCGCGCTGCCGCACGTGATCAACGTCAATGCCGAAGCGCGGCTGCTGATCTATGGGCTGATCCTGATTCTGACCATCCTGCTGATGCCACGCGGCATCGTCGGCAGCCTGATGAGATTGCGCCGTGCTGCTTGAAATTGCCGATCTCACGAAGCGTTTCGGCGGGCTGACCGCGGTGTCCGGTATCTCGTTCGGCATCGACCATGGCGAAATCGTCGGCATATTCGGGCCCAACGGCTCCGGCAAGACCACGCTGCTCAACCTGATCGCGGGCGTTTATCAGCCGACGGCGGGGCGGCTGCTGTGGAAATCGAACGAACTCACCGGCGCGCCGCCGCACGAGATCGCGGCCGCCGGCATCGTCAAGACGTTTCAGAATCCGCAACTGTTCCGCGAGCTGACAGTCTTCGACAACGTGATGATCGCTGCGCATCTGCGGCTCAAGCGGCATCTCGGCGTACGGCGGGTGGCGACACTATGGCCATGGTATCGTCATCGCTCGGTCAACGGCGAGCTCTCCGATCATATCGATCACGTGCTCACGCTGTGCCGCCTCGACCGCTTTCGCGATCAGGCCGCCGGCAGCCTGTCATATGGCGGCGAGAAAATGCTGGGCGTGGCGATGGCGCTGATGTGCGAGCCCGAACTGCTGCTGCTCGACGAGCCGGGCAGCGGACTGGGGCACGACGAAATCGCGAATCT
Organism: Burkholderiales bacterium; assembly: GCA_035700525.1. Taxonomy (GTDB): domain Bacteria; phylum Pseudomonadota; class Gammaproteobacteria; order Burkholderiales; family JBDZVW01; genus JBDZVW01. Next base: position 10,444 of record DASSON010000056.1, on the reverse strand, counting down.
CGATGAGGTGCTGCGCGACCTGCGTGATCACGGCACGACGTTGTGCGTGATCGATCATCGTGTCGGCTTTCTCGGCAAGCTCGCCGACCGCGCGATGGTCGTCCATCACGGCGCGAAAATCGCCGAAGGCCGGCCGGACGACGTGCTGCGCGACGAGCGCGTGATCGAAGCGTATCTCGGGCGTGGTCATGCTTGAACTCTCCGGCATCAACGTCCATTACGGCAAGAACCACGTGCTCAGGGGCGTGGGACTGAAGATCGACGCCGGCGAAGTGGTTTCGCTGGTGGGCGCGAATGCCGCCGGCAAGACCACCACGCTGCGCACGATCATGGGGCTGAAGCAGCCGACGTCCGGCAACATCGCGTTCAGCGGACGGCCGGTGAACGGCATGGCGACCGTCGAGCGCGTGCGCTGCGGCGTCGTGCTGGTGCCCGAAGGACGACAGGTATTCCCGCGTTTTACGGTTGCCGAAAATCTGGTGATGGGTGCCTACGCGCGTCCCGATCGTGGCCGCATCGGCGACGACCTGGATCGCGTGTTCGGCATGTTTCCGCGGCTCGCGGAACGCCGCAGCCAGCGCGCCGGCTCGATGTCCGGCGGCGAGCAGCAAATGCTGGCGATCGCGCGCGGTCTGATCGCCAGACCGAAATGCCTGCTGCTCGACGAACCGACACTGGGCCTGGCGCCGATCATTGTCGAGGAAATCGGCAACACGATCCGCATGCTCGCGGCGCAGGGGATGACCATCTTGCTCGCCGAACAGAACGCCGCGATGGCGCTGAGTGCCGCCGATCGCGCCTACGTGCTGGAATCGGGCCGGATATCACTTGAAGGTCCTGCTGCTGACCTGATCGGCAACGAGGCGGTGCGGCGGAATTATCTCGGCACCTGACGCCGTTGCGCATATAAGACGGATCACTCCTGTCCCCAAGAACGACACCACCCGTCGGGCAGAGGGTTTATAAGTTGTTTACAATTTACAAAATACTGTCTATAATAATTGCATCGGAATAATTGTCCCCGGACGACCTCGATGACTTCGGATGCAATCACCCTCCTGCGCAGCCAATCCCTTACCACGCTGGTCCAGCAGGAGCTGGAACGGCTGATTCTTTCGGGCGAACTGGCGCCGGGCGAAAAACTGGGTGAAGAAGAGCTGGCGGAACGCCTGAACGTGAGCCGGGGGCCGGTGCGCGAGGCATTTCGCGCGCTGGATCAGGCGGGACTGGTGCGCATCGAGAAGAACCGCGGGGTGTCGGTGCGCCAGGTGTCGGTGGAAGAAGCGGACGAGATTTACGAACTGCGGGCGGGGCTGGATGAACTGATCGGCCGGCTGGCGGCGGAGCGCATCACCGATGAACAGATCGGCCGCCTGCGCAAACTGATCACGGGCATGGACAAATCGGCGAAGGAAAAGAACGTCGATGCCTATTATCCGCTCAACTTCGAATTTCACGATCTGCTGGCGTCGTTCACGGGCAATGGCACGTTGCTCAACGCCTATCGCCGGATCGTCAACGAGCTGCATCTGTTCCGGCGCACGACGCTGGCGCTTGGCGACAACAGCTTTCCGATTTCGATTCGCGAGCACAAGGAGATCGTCGATGCGCTGAACAAGCGCGATGGCAGCCGGGCCGGCCGTTTGCTCTATCAGCATGCGATCGAAAGCCGGAGCCGTCTGCATCAGGTTTTCAATGGGCCGGCACCCAGGGTCGGCTCCGGTTTTTCCAGGAGAAAAAATGGACGTTAGGCAGGTTATCACGGTCAACGATCGCAGCTATCGCTGGATGGCACGGCCGGTGGTCGTCATTTGCGTGGACGGTTGCGAGTATGACTATCTGGAGCAGGCGGTTGCTTCCGGAGACGCACCTTATATTGCACGGCTGCTGAAGAATGGCATGGCGTTCAAGGCCGAGTGCGTGATTCCGGCGTTCACCAATCCCAACAACATTTCGATCGTGACCGGTGTGCCGCCGGCGGTGCACGGCATCTGCGGCAATTTTTTCTACGATCGCGACGCCGACGCCGAAGTGATGATGAACGATCCGAAATACCTGCGTACCGGCACCATTCTCGCCGCGTTCGCCAACGCCGGCGCGGCGGTCGCGGTGGTTACTGCGAAGGACAAGCTGCGCCGTCTGCTCGGCAAGGATCTCAATGGAATCTGCTTTTCGGCGGAGAAGGCGGACGAGGCAACGAATGCGGAAAACGGCATCGATCACGTGACCGAACTGGTCGGGATGCCGGTGCCATCGGTCTACAGCGCTGAACTGTCCGAATTCGTGTTTGCGGCGGGCGTGAAGCTGATGCAGACGCGCTGCCCGGATCTGATGTATCTGTCGACCACCGACTACGTACAGCACAAGGCCGCGCCGGGATCGACGCAAGCCAATGCGTTCTACCGGATGATGGATCATTATCTCGCGCAGCTTGACGAACTGGGCGCGATCATTGCGCTCACCGCCGATCATGGGATGAACGATAAGCACGATGCGGCAGGAAAGCCGAATATCGTTTATCTGCAGGAACTGATGGACGAATGGTTGGGGCAGGACAGGGCGCGTGTGATTCTGCCGATCACCGATCCGTACGTCGTCCACCACGGCGCGCTCGGCTCGTTCGCGACGATTTATCTGCCGGCCGGCGTAAAGGCGGAAACGGTGATCGGGCGGCTGGCGGCGCTGGACGAAATCGAACTTGCGCTGGGCCGGGAGGCCGCTTGTGCGCGATTCGAGCTGCCGCCCGACCGAGTCGGCGACGTGGTCGTGATATCCCGCCGCGACGTCGTGCTTGGCACCGGCGCCGCGCGACACGATCTGTCGGGACTTGATGCCCCGCTGCGTTCGCACGGAGGCCTGTCGGAGCAGACCGTGCCGCTCATTTTCAATCACACCGTCAGCGGGCTCGCACCGGGGTGCCGCCTGCGCAATTTTGACGTGTTCGACATTGCACTCAATCATGTTTCTCAGTGAAGGGGAGGGTGAGTTCCATTCCGAAGCGGGCCGATTCCGTGCGCCGTGAAGCGCTGCGCATTGCCGGAGAAAAAGTTGCCCGCGATCGCGTGATCGAAGTCGGCAATCCGTACACCGGTGAATTGATCGGTACGGTGCCGAAGGCGACCGTCGATGACGTGCGGCGTGCGTTCGCAGTGGCGAAAGCCTACGAGGCGAAGCTCACACGCTATCAGCGCTCAGACATTCTGAACCGCGCGGCCGAAATCATCCGTTCACGTACCGAGGAATATTCGGATCTCATTACCGCCGAGTGCGGCATCTGCAAGAAGGATTCACTCCATGAAGTCGGCCGTGTGTGCGATGTGCTGGTTTTCGGCGCCCATCAGACGCTGATCGACGACGGTCAGATCTTTTCCTGCGATCTGACGCCGCATGGCAAGCGGCGCCGTGTCTATACGCAGCGCGATCCGCTGCTGGGCGTGATCAGTGCGATCACACCGTTCAACCACCCGATGAACCAGGTCGCGCACAAGATCGTGCCGTCGATCGCGACCAATAACCGCATGGTGCTCAAACCGTCGGAGAAGGTGCCGTTGTCGGCGCTGGCGCTGGCCGACGTGCTATACGAGGCGGGACTGCCACCGGAGATGCTGTCGGTGGTGACCGGCGATCCGACCGAAATCGCCGACGAACTGATCACCCATCCGGACGTCGAGCTGGTCACGTTCACCGGCGGTGTTGCGGCCGGCAAATATATTGCGTCGAAGCTGGGTTACCGGCGGGTGGTGCTGGAGCTCGGCGGCAACGCGCCGCTCATCATGATGGAGGATGCCGACCTCGACGAGGCCAGCACATTGGCGGTGGCCGGTTCGTACCAGAACTCGGGCCAGCGCTGCACCGCGGTCAAGCGCATGCTGGTGCAGGAATCGGTGGCCGAGCGCTTCGTCGAACTGCTGGTCGAGAAGACCCGGGCCTGGTGCTACGGCGATCCGGTGGATCGGACGCTGGAAATGGGCACGGTGATCGACGCGCCGGCGGCGAAGCTGTTCGAGAGCCGGGTCAACGAGGCGGTGGCGCAGGGGGCGCGGCTGCTGCATGGCAACGTGCGGTGCGGCGCGCTGTATTCGCCGACGGTGCTCGACCGGGTGCGCCCGGAGATGACGGTGGTGAAAGAGGAAACCTTCGGACCGGTGTCGCCGGTGATCCGCTTCGGCACCATCGATGATGCCATTCGCATCGCCAATTCGACCGCATACGGGCTATCATCGGGGGTATGCACGAACCGACTGGATTACATCACGCGCTTCGTGAACGAGCTTCACACCGCGACCGTCAATATACGCGAAGTTCCGGGCTACCGGCTTGAATTGACGCCGTTTGGCGGCATCAAGGATTCCGGGCTAGGATATAAGGAAGGCGTACAGGAAGCGATCAAGCACTTCACCAACGTGAAGACGTACTCGCTGCCCTGGACGACCTGATCGCAGCACGGTTCGCCGCAGGGCGGGCCGGTACGTAAGGGTATGGCGAGACGATGCAGATACTGCTGAATCTGCTGGCAGGCGTGGCGCTGCTGGTGTGGGGCACGCACATTGTGCGGCAGAGCATCCTGCGCGTCTACGGCGCCAATCTGCGCAATATCCTGGGGCGCAGCATCCGCAACCGCTTTTCGGCGTTTTTCGCGGGCATCGGTGTCACCGCGCTGGTGCAGAGCAGCACCGCCACCGCGCTGATCGCTGCTTCGTTCGTCGGTCAGAAGCTGATGGCGACCGCGCCGGCGCTGGCGATCATGCTCGGCGCCGACGTCGGCACCAGCCTCGTGGTGCAGTTCTTTTCGCTCGACCTGTCGTGGCTGTCGCCGCTGCTGATCTTCGCCGGCGTGGTGCTGTACCTGTCGCAGCAGAGCAATACCGCCGGCCGGCTGGGGCAGACGGCGATCGGGCTGGGGCTGATCATCCTGGCGCTGCAGCTGATCATGCAGGCGACGCATCCGCTGACACAGGCGGCCGGCGTCAAGGTGATCTTCGGTTCGCTGACCGGCGATTCGGCGCTCGACATGCTGATCGGCGCGTTGTTCTCGATCATTTGCTATTCCAGCCTCGCGACGGTGCTGCTCACCGCGGCGCTGGCGGGTGCGCACGTGGTTTCGACCAAGGTTGCGCTGTGCCTGGTGCTCGGCGCGAACCTCGGCGGCGGCATCCTGGCGGTGCTGACCACGCTGGGCATGAGCCATGAAGGACGCCGCATTCCGCTCGGCAATCTGGTGTTCAAGGTTACCGGCTGCATCGTGATTCTGCCGCTGATCGTCTGGATCGAGCCGCTGCTGCGCGTGATTGGCGCCGGGCCCGAGCGCATGGCGGTCAATTTCCATACGCTGTTCAATCTGCTGATCGCGATCGGATTCATCTACGCCACCGAGCCGGTTGCGCGCATCGTCGAAAAAATCCTGCCCGGCGTAGCGGAAAAGGACGACCCGGCGCGGCCGCGCCATCTCGATCCCAGCGCGCTCGACAGCCCGGCGCTCGCGATCTCGTGCGCCGCGCGTGAAGCGCTGCGCCTGGGTGACGTCGTCGAGACGATGATCCGTGGTATTCGTCCGGTGCTGCTGCACAACGACCTCAAGCGGGCGGAGGAAGTGCGGCGGATGGACGACATCGTCGACAAGCTGCAGACGGCGATCAAGCTCTATCTGACGCAGATCAACCATGACGCACTGGATGATCGCGAAAGCCGGCGCATTACCGAGATCGTTTCATTCGCGATCAACATGGAGCACGTCGGTGACATCGTCGAGCACATTCTCGTCGACCTCGAAGAAAAGAAGAGCCGCAAGCACCTGACGTTTTCGGAAGCCGGCCTGACCGAAATATGCGACCTGCATGCGCGGCTGCTGGCGAATCTGCAGCTCGGCCTGAGCGTGTTCCTGAACGGCGAGCTGAGAAGCGCCGAACGCCTGATCGCCGAAAAGCAGAAGTTCCGCGACCTGTCACTGACCTACGCCGACAACCATATCCGCCGGCTGGTCGAAAACACGCGCCAGAGCATCGAGACCAGTTCGCTGCACCTCGACATCCTGAGTGACCTCAAGCGCATCAATTCGCTGATCTGCTCGATCGCCTACCCGATTCTCGAGGCGGCGGGCGTGCTCAGCCCGACGCGGCTGCGTGACGATGCGGCGCCCGAATCCGACGCGCATGACGCGCCGAAAAAAGGAATGGAACAAAAGGAAACGCGACTGCGGCGCGACGCAACTTGAGCGTGTGATGTTTCCGCCGTCAGTCGTGTCGGCGGTACGCTTGCAGCGGTACATGGTACAGAATCCGGACAAATTCTTCGATGTTGTGATCGTCGGCGGCGGATCGGCCGGCTGCGTGCTCGCCAACCGTCTGTCTGCCGATCAATGCCGGCGCGTCCTGCTGATCGAGGCGGGTGCGGACACACCGCCGGAACAGGTTCCGGCCGAGATACTCGACAGCTATCCGCTGCCCATTTTCATGGGCGACAAATACATCTGGCCGGATCTGCGCGTGACGGTCCGGGGTGACACGCATAACGCGCACGCGCCGGTATCGCGGATCTACGAGCAGGCACGCGTGATGGGCGGCGGTTCCAGCATCAACGTGCAGGCCGCCAACCGCGGATTGCCGCGCGACTATGAAGAATGGGTGAACGCCGGCGCCAGCGGCTGGGGATGGTCCGATGTGCTGCCGTATTTCCGCCGCCTGGAGCGCGACATGGATTTCGACGGCCCATTGCATGGCCGGCAGGGGCCGATGCCGATCCGGCGGATATTCCGGGAAGCATGGCCGGCGTTTCCGCGCGCCATCGGCGAGCGGTTCCGGGCCGGAGGTTTTCGCGATCTGCAGGACCAGAACGGTGAATTCGACGATGGCATACTGCCGCCCACGATATCCAATGCCTATGATCGCCGGGTGTCGGCGGCCATCGCTTATCTGGATCCGGCGACGCGCAATCGGAACAACCTGGAAATTCTCGCGGATACCACCGTCGAAACGATATTGATGGACGGTAACGTTGCGCGTGGTGTTGCCGTTCGCCGAAACAACGGGGAACGCACCGAAATCGCCTGCCATACGCTGGTGCTGGCGGCCGGTGCGCTGCAGTCGCCGGCGCTGCTGATGCGCACCGGGATCGGGCCCGCCGACCATTTGCAGGCACTTGGCATACCGGTCATCGCCGACCGGCCGGGTGTCGGAGCCAATCTGCAGGACCACCCCAGCCTCACGTTCTGCCAGTTTTTGCCGAAGGCGCTGCGATTACCGCGAACGATGCGGCGGGTCAGCCTGATCAGCCTGCGTTTTTCGTCCGGCCTCGACGGCGGCGTGCCGTCCGACATGTACATTGCGACGTCCGGCCGTTCCGCGTGGCACGAACTCGGCATGCGTCTCGGGCTGTATTTCCTGTGGTGCAATAAACCCTATTCACGGGGCCACGTACGGCTGGCATCGCGTGATCACGGAACGTACCCGCTGGTCGATTTCAATCTGCTGGCCGACGAGCGCGATCTCGAGCGTCTGGTGACCGGCGTGCAGCGATTGATCGATCTGGTAGGAAAGCCACCGCTGATTTCGGATCTTGATGATCTGTTTCCGGCAGCATTCTCGCCGCGCGTGAAAGCGGTCAGTCAGGTATCGGCGGTCAATCGCATTTTGAATGCTGCGGTGGGCGTGCTGCTGGACGGTCCGGCCGGATTCCGTCGCAAACTCATCCGCGAAGCCCTGACCGGCGGGCTCACCGCACGCCATCTGCTCCACGATCGGGAACGGCTGGTGCAGTACGCGACGGAACACGTGTTCGGCGTATGGCATGCCAGCGGCACCTGCCGCATGGGCCGGCCCGATGACCGGCAGGCGGTGGTGGATCCGCAGGGCCGGGTGTACGGCGCCGAAAACATCCGGGTCGTCGACGCGTCGGTGATCCCGGTTCTGCCGTCCGCGAACACCAACATTCCGGTCATCATGATCGCGGAGAAAATGTCGGATGCGATGCTGCAATGACGCGGCCGGCCACGGCGTCAGTCGAGCCCCAGAAATTTGCTGCTGAATGCCGGGTCGTCGAACAGCGACTGTTTCGTTCCTTCGAGCACGGTGCGTCCGTTCTCGATCACGTAGGCGCGTTCGACGAAGTTCAGCGCGCGGTGGATGTTCTGCTCGACCAGGATCATCGTGACACCTTCGCGCGCGATTGCGCGCAACGCAGTCATCACTTCTTCCACGATGATCGGTGCAACGCCCAGAAACGGCTCGTCGAGCAACAGCAGCCTGGGTGCGGCCATCAGCGCGCGCGCAATCGCCAGCATCTGCTGCTGTCCGCCCGACAGCGATCCCGCCGCCTGATCGCGCTTGAGCTTCAGCGCCGGAAACAGCGCGAAGCAGCGCTCGACGGCGGTTTGCGCGGCACTGCGTACGTGCCGCGGATAGGCGCCCATCATCAGGTTTTCGATCACGCTCATTTCGGCAAACAGCCGCCGTCCCTCCGGCACCAGCGCGATGCCGTCGGCGACGTTCTGTGCCGGTGTCCGGCGGTCGATCGCGCGCCCGCGGTAGCGGATGCTGCCGGCGGCCGGAGGATAGATGCCGAGAATGGCGCCGAGCGTCGTGGACTTGCCGGCACCGTTGGCACCGAGCAGCCCGATGCACTCGTTTTCCGAGAGATTGAGGCTGACATCCCATAGCGCGCGCAGCCGGCCGTGATCGACCGCGACATGGGCCAGTTCAAGCATCATGCGGCATGTTCCGCTGCCGAACCCAGATAGCTCTTCAGCACGCGCTCGTCGCGCATGACCGTCTCCAGCGGCCCGTCGGCAATGACGATGCCGTTGTCCATCACCACCAGGCGATCGACGATGCGCGACAGCGCGGAGAAGATGTGCTCGATCCAGATGACGGTGATGCCGTAGGCATCCCGTATGTCGCGGATGTGGTCGACGAAGCGCCTGACTTCGGCCGGCGTCAGCCCGGAAGCCACCTCGTCCACCAGCAACAGCCGCGGGCGGCAGGCCAGCGCGCGGGCGAATTCCAGCGCCTTCTTCTCCTGCAGTGACAGCGCATCGGCCACAGTGTCGAGGCGCCGCGAGAGGCCGGAAAATTCGGCGAATTGAACCGCTTCCGTGAGTGCGCTCGTCGGCCGCAGCCGTTCGCCGGCACGGAACATCAGCGGCATCGCGATGTTTTCGCGCACCGTCAGATCGGAAAACGGACGGGGTATCTGGTAGGTACGGCCGACCCCCAGATTCGATACCTGGTCGCGGCGCAAATTCCTGAGGCTGGTACCATCGAGCAGCACGTCGCCACGCACCGGCTCGAACACTTTCGAGATGCAGTTGAAGAATGTGGTCTTGCCGGAACCGTTGGAGCCGACCAGCCCCACGATCTCCCCTTCGGCGATGCTGAGGTTGACGTCATTGACGGCGATGTTGCCGCCGAATGCCATCGTCAGTCCGTGGCATTCGAGCAAGGTGCGGGAACGGTTCGCCGAGCGCCGCGGCAGCGGCAATTCGATGGCAGCTGATTGCGCCGTGGCTGGCGACGCCGATTCCGCACGCGTGGGTTGTTGCCCGGGTGCCGGTTCTCCGCGCCAGCGGGCGATCCATGGGGCGCGCAGGATCCCGCCCGGCATGAAGCGTCCGATCAGCAGGATCGCCAGGCCGTAGATCGTTGCCTGCAGCGTCTGCACGTGCGCCAGCAGCCACTGCTGCGCGATCGCGAGCAGCAGCACGCCGACCAGCGGCCCCCACAGCAGCCCCGAGCCGCCGAATAGCGCCATCGCAATCGGGATCAGCGCAACGTTGAGTCCGAATACGGTCGGCGGATCGATGTAGCTCATCTGCCACGCCTGAACCGCGCCGGTCATGCCGGCGAAAACGGCCGACAACAGCAGCACGGAAAGCTTGTCGGGATAGGTGCGCACGCCGACGGTCTCGGTCGCCTGCTCGTCGTTGCGGATGCCGCGCAACGCGTGGCCGAAGCGGCTGCGGCGCAGCAGCAGCGTCGCCGCAGCGGTTATCACGACCAGTACACTGGCGATATAGTATGCCGGCTGCAGCACGTATACCGGCGGCAATGACAACCCGATTGCGCCATTGGTGAGCGAGTCCAGGTTGTATGCGAGCAGTTCGGCCAGCGGTATCAGCGCCAGTGTGGCGAATGCGAAATAATCGTCGCGCAGGCGGAACAGCGGAAAGGCAAGCGCGGTGGCGACGAGGAGCGTGACGATTACCGCGCCGGCGAAGCATGCAGGCAGCGGCACGCCGCGCGTCAGCAGGATGCAGAAAGTATAGGCGCCGAAACCGTAGAACACGAAGTGGCCGAGATTGATGTAGCCCATTTCGCCGGCCACCCAGTCCCAGCTCTGCGCGAGCACGAACGAGATCAGGACGGTGAACGCGAACGTGGTCAGGTAGGCATTGCCTGCGAGCGGCAGCGCAAACATCGCGACCGCCAGCGCGGCAGCCACCAGCGCGGACGTG
>DASSON010000055.1:0-8496 GCA_035700525.1 Burkholderiales bacterium | reverse complement strand
GAACATGGGCTACATCACGACCGCGCTGACGCCGGTCCAGCGCGCCAAGGCGGGCCCGAAGAACGGCGCGATCGCGAGCGCGACGGTCAACGTCGATGCGCTCGGCAGCGTCAGCGTGGTGCTCGATTCGACGCCGCAGGGGCAGGGCCATGCGACCGCGGTGGCGCAGGTGGTGGCTGACGCGCTCGGCATCGCGCCGCAGCAGGTCGCGGTCAACACCGAGCTCGATACGCAGAAGGACGCGTGGTCGATCGCCGCCGGCAATTATTCCAGCCGCTTCGCCGGCGCCACTGCTGGTGCCGCGCATCTCGCCGCAACGCGCGTGCGCGAACGGCTATCGCGTATCGCGGCAGCGCAGTTCGGCGTCGATCCGAGCCTGATCGAGTTTTCCGGCGGCAAGGTGTTTCCGCGCACGCAGCCGGACAACGGCATTGCATTCCATCGCCTCGCCGGCGGTACGCACTGGTCGCCGGGACAGTTGCCCGAAGGCATGCCGCCGGCATTGCGCGAGACCGCGCTGTGGACGCCGCAGCCGCTGGCGGCACCGGACGCGCAGGACCGCGTCAACACCTCGTTGTGCTACGGTTTCGCGTTTGATATTTGCGCCGTCGAGATCGACCGCGTCACCGGGCAGATACGCATCGATCGTTACGTAACCGCGCACGACGCCGGGAAGCTGCTCAACCCCGCGCTCGCGGAAGGCCAGGTGCGCGGCGCGTTCGCGCAGGGCCTGGGCTCCGCGCTGCTCGAGGAGTTCGCGTACGGCGATGACGGTAGCTTCCTGTCGGGCACGTTCGCCGACTACCTGCTGCCGACCGCGATGGAAGTGCCGGAGCCGCTGATCCTGCACCGCGAGACGCCGAGCCCGTTCACGCCGCTGGGCGCGAAAGGGCTGGGTGAGAGCAACATGATGAGCACGCCGGTGGCGATCGCGAATGCGGTCGCCGACGCGCTCGGCGATGCCGCCGACGCGGCGCAGATCACGCTGCCGCTGACGCCGTCGCGCGTGATGCAGCTGCTCGGTATGGCGGATCCGGAGCCGGCGAATGCGCAGCCGGAAATAGCAGCTGCGGGTGCCGCCGAATCCGCGAAGCGCCCGGGCCGCGCGCTGGCGATGTCGGGAGCGATCAACATTGGAGCGCCACCCGAGAGGGTGTTCCGTGCGCTGCTCGATCCGGTGGTGCTGAAGAAAATCGTGCCGGGCTGTCACGAACTGACTGCGACTGCGGAGAACCATTATCGCGCCGACGTGACGCTCGGCGTCGGTGTGGTGAAGGCGCGGCTGCGTGCCGAAGTCGCGCTGTCCGAGCTCGATCCGCCGTATTCGCTGCGGCTGTCCGGTGCCGGCAGCGGCGCGCTGGGCGCGGTGCAGGGCTCGGGCAAGGTGGTGCTGAATGCGGCGGACGGCGGCACGCGCCTCGACTACGATTACGCGGTCAACGTCAGCGGCAAGCTGGCGGCGGTCGGCGGGCGCATGCTCGAAGGCGCGTCACGCGTTGTGCTGAAGCAGTTGTTCGAGCGGCTCGATGCGGCGATCGGCAGTGGTGGTCCCGCCGGCGGAGATGCCCGCCCGGCCGGTTTCTGGCGGCGGTTGCTGCGCCGGCTGCGGGGGGCGCGATGAAGCCGTCGGCATTCGATTACGTGCGTGCCGACAGTACCGACGAGGCCTTGGCGCTGCTCGCCGAGTATGGCGATGACGCGCGCATCCTGGCTGGCGGCCAGTCGCTGGTCGCGATGCTGAACATGCGGCTGCTGGAACCGAAGGTCGTGATCGACATCACGCGCGTTGCGGAGCTGGTCGACGTGAGAATCGAAGACGGGCGGCTGGTGATCGGCGCCGCGGCGACGCAGGCAGTGGTCGAACACCGCGGCACGCTGGCCGGCGAAGTGCCGCTGCTGCAGCAGGCATTTCCGCATATCGGGCACTTCCAGACGCGTAACCGCGGCACCGTGTGCGGCTCGCTTGCGCACGCCGATCCCAGCGCCGAGCTGCCGTTGTGCCTGCTGCTGCTGAATGGAGACGTGGTGCTGCGCTCGCGGCGCCGCACGCGCACCGTCGCCGCGGCGGATTTTCTGCGCGGCATGCTGCAGACCGCGCGCGAGCCGGACGAGATGATCACGACGGCACGCTATCCGCTGCAGCGGCCCGGCGCGCGTTACGGCTTCATCGAAGTCGCGCAGCGCCACGGCGATTTCGCGCTGGTGGCGCTGGCCGCGGCGGTCGATGACAAAAGCATACGGCTGGCGGTCGGCGGCGTCGGCGATATGCCGCAAGTCGCGGAATGGACGGGGGTTGCCGGCGACGATCTGGCGGCGGGACTGAACGAATTTGCGTGGCGGCTGGATGCGCAGGATGATGCGCATGCCAGCGCCGTCTATCGCCGGCACTTGGTGCGCACGCTGGGGCGGCAACTGGTGGAGCGGCTGCAGTGAAGCGCCGGGTGAAAGGCGTCCGCGAAAAGGTGACGCTGACGCTCAACGGCCGCACCTGCGAAGGCTGGTGCGAGCCGCGCATGCTGCTGTCCGATTTCCTGCGCCAGGAACTGGGCGCGACCGGTGTGCACGTCGGCTGCGAGCATGGCGTGTGCGGCGCGTGCACGGTGCTGATCGACGGCGTCGCCGGCCGCTCGTGCCTGACGCTGGCAGTGCAGGCGGATGGCCGTGCGATCGAAACCGCGGAGGGCCTGACACTGGACGACGGCACGCTGAGCGACCTGCAGCAGGCGTTCCGGCGCCATCACGCGCTGCAGTGCGGCTTCTGCACTGCGGGCATCCTGGCGTCGGCGACCGATTTCCTGCAACGTGTGCCGGCGCCGTCGGAAGCCGAGGTGCGTGCGATGCTGTCGGGACATCTGTGCCGCTGCACCGGCTATACCAATATCGTGACGGCCATCCTGGAGACGGCCGAGGAACGCAGAAGGAGGAAGTCTGATGCTTGACCTGGGAACGACTTTTCTGGCGAGCGTGGAGCGCAGCCCCGACGCGGTCGCGATCGTCGACGGCGACACGCGGCTGACCTACGCGCGGTGGATGGAGCGGGTCGGCGCGGTGGCCGGCGGCCTCGCGCAACTGGGGCTGAAGCACGGCGATCATCTGGCGCTGGTGCTGCAGAACCGCTGGGAGGCGGCGACGCTGCACTGGGCGTGCCAGCTGCTGGGCGTGATCGTGACACCGCTCAACTGGCGGCTGAAGGCCGACGAAGTCGATTACTGTGTCGATAACGCCGAAGCGCGGGCGGTGATCTATGAAGCGCTCACGGCTGAAGCGGTCGAAGGCTCGACCACATGCCGCAATCTGCCGCGCATCGCAGTCGGCGATGCGGGTGGCGCGTACCGCTTCGACGAACTGTTGAAAGCGTCGGCGCCGCGGCAACTGGTCAACGCCGGCGCCGACGACTGGTCGGTGATGCTGTACACGTCAGGCACCACCGGCCGCCCGAAAGGTGTGCCGCGCCGCCACCGCACGGAACGCGCTGCGGCGCTGGCGCATGTTGCGCAGAATCTGTATGCGTTCGGCGAACGTACGCTGGGCGTGATGCCGCTGTATCACACGATGGGTGTGCGCTCGCTGCTGGCGATGGCGCTGATCGACGGACGTTTCGTCGCGATGCCGCGCTTCGATGCCGGCGAGGCGCTGCGGCTGATCGCCGCCGAGGGCGTGACCAATCTTTACCTGGTGCCGACGCTCTATCACGATCTGCTCGCGCATGCCGACTGCGCCGGCACCGATCTGTCATCGTGCACCAAGCTCGGATTCGCCGGCGCGCCGATGACCGACGGACTGCTGAAGCGGCTGACTGAACGTTTCCGGCCGCAGCTGTTCGTCAACCACTTCGGCTCGTCCGAGGTCTACACCTATACGATCAACCAGAACGCGCCGGCGAAGCCGGGCTGCGCCGGACGCGCCAGCCTCAACACCCGCATCCGCGTGATGAAGCTGGGATCGGAGAATCCGGACGAGCTGGCACAGCCGGGCGAGGAAGGGCATATCATCGCCGACCGTCTCAGTGACGAGGCATTCGAGGGTTACTGGAAGCGGCCGGAAGCCGATGCGAAGGCGCTGCACGGCGGCTGGTTCTTCACCGGGGACACCGGCTATTTCGATGCCGACGGAGAGCTGTTCGTCACCGGCCGTGTCGACGACATGATCATCAGCGGCGGCGAGAACATCTCGCCGACCGACATCGAGTCGGTGCTGTCACTGCACCCGGCGGTCGACGAGGTTGCGGTGGCCGGCGTGCAGGACGAGCGCTGGGGACAGAAGGTGGTCGCGTTCGTGAAGCGCAAGACCGTCGTCACCGCGCAGGAGCTCGACGACTACTGCCGCGGCTCGTCGCTGATGAACTTCAAGCGCCCGCGCGATTACGTGTTCGTGGTCGAGGTGCCGAAATCGCCGGTGGGCAAGATCCTGCGCCGCAAGCTGACCGCCGGCGAATACGAAAAAGAGGAAACTGCGAATGAACGTTGATCGTATCGAATCGTGCCTCGCGCACGGGGGTGTGTCGAACCGGGAATATTTTGAGCGCCGTAAATCCCCCCTGGCCCCCCTTTTTCAAAGGGGGGATCAGATACTCTCGCGTTTGGAATCCACACGATCGTTCCCCCCTTTTTCAAAGGGGGTTAGGGGGGATTTAGCAGCGGTGGAATGGATATTGACCCGCAGCATCTGCGGCTCTGTTTTCGCCATCCTGTTACCGCGGAGGATCAGCCATGGCGCTTGAACATCCGGCGCAGCATCTGCTGCAAAACCTCGATGGCTTTCGTATCGAACTGGACGCGGAATCGAATCGCGCCGACATCATTCTCGACCGCCCGCCGTTCAACGTCGTCAGCATGGGCGAACGCGACCAGTTGCGCGCGGCGTTCGAGGCGCTGGACGCGGATCCGGCGGTGCGCATCATCGTGCTGCGCGGCGCCGGCGAGCATTTTTCCAGCGGCGGCGACATTCCCGGTTTTCTGGCGGCGTCGCCGGAACACGTGTCGCAACTGGCGTGGAACATCGCCGCGCCGGCGCGCTGCTCGAAGCCGGTGATCGCGGCAGTGCGCGGCTACTGCTTCGGCGTCGGCTTCGAGATCGCGCTCGCCTGCGACTTCCGCGTCGCGGCGGAGAGCGCGCAGTTCGCGCTGCCGGAGCAGCGCCTGGGACAGATTCCAGGTTCCGGCGGCTCGGCGCGGCTGCAGAAGATGATCGGCATCGGCCGCACCAAGGACGTCGTGATGCGCTCGCGCCGGATTCCGGCGCAGCAGGCGTACGACTGGGGCATCGCCACCGAATGCGTGCCGGACGCGGAACTGGACACCACCACCGCCGCGCTGGTGAAGGAGCTGATCGGGTTTTCGCCACTGGCACAGCGCACCGCGAAGAAACTGCTGAATGATTCGGAGGACGCGCCGCTGACCGGCGCGATCGAAATGGAAGGCCATTGCTACAGCCGCCTGCGCACCTCCGACGACTTCCGCGAAGGCGTCACCGCGTTCAAGGAAAAAAGAAAGCCGGTGTTCCGCGGTACCTGACCGCAGGGATCAAGTCTTGCAGTATATAGTTTTAATTTTCTGCAAGCGCGAATGCACGCGGCGGTTCCGTTGCGGTTTCGGGTGTTTTGCCGCCTGCTGTTCCAACGCGGCGGCCGCCAGCGCGCCGCTATTGCGAATCATTGATCCGCATCAAGGCGATGCCGGCCGGTCTGCGGTATGTACTGAGCATTGACGCCGGAGGGAATCATGGATGCAGCGAAGACGGATCAACAGCAGCAGAATGCGAGTAACGCGGAACTGTGCCGCGCACTGGTCGAGTACATGGCCGACGCGCTGATCTTTGCCGATCGCGACGGACTGATACGGTTGTGGAATGCCGGCGCGGAGGCGGTGTTCGGCTACACGGCCGATGAGGTGATCGGCAAGAATCTCGACATCATCATTCCGGAGCGGCTGCGCCGCGCGCACTGGGATGGCTACGACAAGGCGCTGGCGGCCGGGCATACGATGCACGGCCGGCGCGCGCTGCCGACGCGCTCGATGCGCAAGGACGGCAGCAAGCTCTACGTCGAGCTGAGTTTCAGTGTCGTCAAGGACGCGGACGGTACCGTCATCGGCGCGATGGCGATCGGACGTGACATCACCGCGCGCTTCGAAGAAGAAAAGGCGCAGCGCGCACGTATCGGAGCGCTCGAGGCGGCGGCGCAAGCGAAGCAGCAATAGTGTAGCGCCGCAACATCCCGGTCGCCGCGGTCGCGGCGATCATTCTTCCCTGCGGATTATCCGCCGGCGTCCGCCGTGCCGCTGTCGCGTTCATGCGGTGATGGCCGGATACTGCCGGTTCTTTGATTATCATCAAAGCCGCGGCGACCGCTGCCGTATAACATGTATTTCATGTTCCCCTTCAAGTCTGTGTCGAGGCCTGCCGCATGACCGCCGGCGCGTTCATGAGCAACCGCGTGTCGCGCTGGACGCTCGCGTACTTTGCATGCGCACTGCTGAATTTTGTATTGGCGCAGGCGCTGATGATCGGCGGCTGGGCCTATCCGGCGCGATCACTGTTTGCGCCCGATACCTTCGCGGCCGTGCATCTGATCACGCTCGGCTGGCTGACACTGCTGATGTTCGGCGCGCTGCTGCAGTTCGTGCCGGTGATCAGTTCGCAACCGCTGCCGAGCCAGAAGCTGGCGCTGGCGGCGCTGATTCTGCTGGAAACCGGCGTGCTCGGCATGGTCGCCGGCTTTTTCGCGCTGGGTGCGGGCGCGGCGCGATTCACGCATTGCCTGCCGCTGGGCGGCACGCTGGTCGCGCTCGGGGCGCTGCTGTCGATCATCAACATCACGATTCCGTTGTTGCGCGCGCGGCCGCTGCCGCTGCCCGGCCGTTTCGTTCTGGCCGGATTCGCTTTTCTGCTTGCCACACTGACGCTCGGGCTGCTGTTTGCGCTCGCGTTGACGGTTCCAGCGCTGCGCACGTCACTTGCACCGCTGCTCGGGGCGGGCATCGGCATGCACGCGCTGGCCGGGTTCGGCGGCTGGTTCACGCTGACCGCGATCGGTGTCAGCTACAAGTTGCTGCCGATGTTCATGCTGGCACCGGAAGAACGCGGCGCGCCCGGTGAAGCGGTGTTCTATTTGTGCGTGGTCGGGCTTGCATTCGCATTCGGCGCCGGCATTGCGCATTTGTACCGTCCGACGGAAGCACTGGCGCTGGCAATGAACCTGGGGCTGGTCGCGGCGGCGGTCGGGCTGGTGTTCTATCTGGCCGATGTTGCGCGCATTTATCGTACACGCCGCCGTGCAGTCGTCGAATTGCACAACCGGGTCGCGGTCGGTGCATTCGTGGCGCTGGCGGCGGCGGCGCTGATCGCGGCGGTGCTGATTGCGTCCGGCACGCTCGCAGTTCATGGTGGCGTGCTGGGATTCGTTGTGCTGTTCGGCTGGCTCAGCGGACTCGGCCTCACTCAGCTTTACAAGATCGTGCCGTTCCTGACCTGGCTGGGCCGCTTCGGCAGCCGCCTCGGACGCGGTCCCGTGCCGCGGGTTCAGGATCTGGTCGATGAACGGCATGCGATGCACTGGTTCCATATTTATTTTGCCGCGGTGGCGGTTGGCGCGATCGCCGGATTTGCCGGCCAGGTGATGGTCTGGCGCGGCGCACTGGCGGTGACCGCGGCGGCGACGCTGATGCTGATGCTGGAGTACTGGCGCGCGTGGCGCGGCACTTACGCCGATCGTCCCCGCGCGCCGGTGACAGTACCGCCGAAATTCTTTGAAGGAAGGAGCTGAAACAGATGGATACCGTTGAACCGATGACGCTCGACGTGCGCGACATGCTGCGTAACGGCGGCGAGCCGCTGCCGCAGATTCTGGCGGCAGTCGGCAAGCTCAAGCCGGAGCAGCCGCTGCGCCTGCTGGCAACCTTCGAGCCGCTGCCGCTCTATGCGGTGCTGGGCCGCAAGGGCTACGGACACAACGCGCGGCATATCGGCGAAGGCGACTGGGAAGTGCTGTTCACGCCCGGTGCCGCGCCCGCGACGCCCGCTGCCAAACCGCAATCCGCCGCCGCCGGCGGCGCCGCGTCAACCGCCAACGCAGACTGGCCGTCACCGAAAACGCATCTCGACAATCGCGGGCTGCAGCCGCCGGAGCCGCTGGTGCGCATCCTCGATGCGCTCGAACATCTCGCACCGGGTGAAGTGCTGGAAGCGATCAACGAACGTGACCCGGTGTTTCTCTACCCAGAGCTGGAAGCGCGCGGTGCGGCCATCCGCACCGAAAAACGCGACGACGGTGGCATGCGACTGCTGATCCGTCACGGAGCCTGAACATGGCCGAAACGACAGTCAGCGTGGAGCAGGTTACCGACGCACTGCACGACGTGATCGATCCGGAGCTCGGCTACAACATCGTCGACCTGGGTCTGGTGTATGGCGTCGAAGTGGTGAATGACGCGCTCAAGGTGACAATGACGATGACGACGCCCGGTTGCCCGGCGCAGGACTACATCATGAACGGCGTGC
>DASSON010000054.1:0-13539 GCA_035700525.1 Burkholderiales bacterium | reverse complement strand
GTCGTGCGTGCCCTCGTAGGTGTTGACCGCTTCGAGATTCATCATGTGACGGATCACGTGATATTCGTCCGATACACCATTGCCGCCGTGCATGTCGCGCGCCACGCGCGCGATGTCGAGCGCCTTGCCGCAGTTGTTGCGCTTCAGCAGCGACACCATTTCCGGCGCCGCACTGCCTTCGTCGATCAGCCGTCCCAGTCGCAGCACGGCTTGCAGCCCGAGCGCGATCTCGGTCTGCATGTCGACCAGCTTTTTCTGGATCAGCTGGTTTGCCGCCAGCGGACGCCCGAACTGCTTGCGCTCCAGCACGTAGCCGCGCGCCGCCTGCAGGCAGAATTCAGCCGCTCCGAGCACGCCCCAGGCGATGCCGTAACGCGCCTTGTTGAGGCACGAGAACGGGCCCTTCAGCCCCGACACGCCGGGCAGCAGGTTTTCATCCGGCGCGAATACGCCGTCCATCACCACTTCGCCGGTGCAGGATGCACGCAGCGAGAATTTGCCCTCTATCTTCGGCGCCGACAATCCCTTCATGCCCTTTTCGAGAATGAAGCCGCGGATCTTGCCCGAATCGTCCTTGGCCCAGATCATGAACACGTCGGCCAGCGGCGCGTTGCTGATCCACATTTTCGCGCCGGACAGCAGATAGCCACCGTCGGTTTTTTTGGCGCGAGTCGTCATGCCGCCGGGATCGGAGCCGTGATCGGGCTCGGTGAGCCCGAAGCAGCCGATCCATTCGCCGGTCGCCAGCTTCGGCAGATACTTGTCGCGTTGCGCGTCGCTGCCGAAGGCGTGGATCGGATGCATCACCAGGCTCGACTGCACGCTCATCGCCGAGCGGTAACCGCTGTCGACGCGCTCCACCTCGCGCGCGATCAGTCCGTAGCAGACGTTGTTGATGCCGGCACAGCCATAACCGTCGATAGTCGAGCCGAGGAATCCCAGCGCGCCCATCTCGTTCATGATCTCGCGATGAAAGATTTCGTTGCGATTGGCCTCCCGCGCCCGCGGCATCAGCTTTTCCTGACAATAGGCGCGGGCGGAATCACGCACCAGGCGTTCGTCTTCCGTCAGCTGTTGATCGAACAGCAATGGATCGTCCCAGCGGAACGCCGGCCGGGTATCAGGGTGGGGCGCGGTCATCGTCGAAATCTCCTGAAACGGATGGATGCAGACAACCGCGATTCTAGCAGGCGGCTAAAGGGAACCGGTCGCTGTGGCCGCGTCCAGCCGTAGCGGCAATGCCGCGAGCGCATTGCTGACGTCTTCGATCGACCGTACTTGCACCGCATGCATCCCGATGCGGCGCGCGCCGGCGACGTTATCCGCGAGATCGTCGAAGAACAGAATCCGCTGCGGCGGCACGCCGATTGCCGCCGCGACGGCGCTGAATGCTTGCGCGTCGGGTTTGCGCAGTCCCAGTTCGCACGACACGAAACATTTTCGGAACAGGCTCAATGTCGCCGCGAGCTTTTGGGTCCAGAGAATCTGGTGAATCCTGTTGGTATTGCTGAACAGGTAGAGCGGTCGATGTTCGCTCGCCTGCAGCAGCAAATTGCGCATGCCGGATATTTCATGTCCGAGGACCGCGTTCCATCCGTCGGCAAGCTGTGCATCCGACAGCGCCACGTCCAGCGACGCACGCAATGATTCGAAATACGCGTCGGTGGTCAGCTCGCCGCGTTCATGTTGCTCGTAGGCGGCATCCGCAATGAAACGCGACCGGAGCAGCGGTGCCGCGATGCCTGAATGGCGGCTCCAGATGTCGAAAGCCTGCTCGAAATCGACGTTCATGACCACGCCGCCGAGGTCGAAAACCAGGGCTGCGATGTCGGGAGTCATGGCCATCGTTCTTTGTTTCAGAAAGCGTCGCTAAAGGAAAGTTTGACTCGTTGCTTGGCGAACGAGACGCAAAGCCCGTCCCGTGCTCCAACTTTTCCCCTCCTCGAATGAGGAGGGGTGTCCGCGAAGGCGGACGGGGTGGTGGGCGGCGTCCGGAAAAATTGCCCCTCTCTCCGTTGGCACGCAAAGCATACGCCCGATTTCCGCCGCATTCGCTTATTTGCCGTCCTCGACCGCGCGCTTTTCCTTCTCATTCTCGGGCAGCCGCTCGACCGTTCCCATGTGAAACTTGAATTCGCCGTTGCGCCGGTCGGCGTAGTAATGCGTCAGCGTCTTGCGCACGGTGGGAAAGGCGATCTCGTCCCACGGCACTTCGCTTTCTTCCATCAGTTTGAGTTCCAGCGTCTCGATGCCGGCATGGAAATCGAGGTTGAGCAGCCGGGCGCGAAACAGCATGTAAACCTGACTGATGTGCGGGATGTTGTAGAGCGCGTAAAGCTGGCCGACGTTGACCTGCGCATTCGCTTCTTCCAGGGTTTCGCGCGCTGCACCCTGGGCGGTAGTCTCGCCGTTTTCCATGAAGCCGGCGGGCACGGTCCACAGGCCGTAGCGCGGTTCAATCGCGCGCCGGCACAGCAGGATGCGATCTTCCCATTCCGGAATGCAGCCGACGACCATGCGCGGATTCTGGTAATGAACGGTATGACAGGCGTCGCACACATAGCGGGGCAGGGTGTCGCCGTCCGGTATGCGCAGCGTCACGTGCCCGCCGCAGTTGCTGCAGAAATTCATGAATTCGAGTATGACGTGTAAGTCGTAACTATACCATTGGGGCCTACAGGATCGAGGACCGGATAAGGATCGAGGATTGCGGATTGCGGATTGAGGAAAAGTATGCGGCGCGCCCGGCGCGCCGGATACTCACCCGAGTCCCGAGTCCCGACACTATCATGCTATGATTGACAGAGATTTTTTCCCATGCGTCCCTCGTCCATTTCCGCGATACTCGACCGCGAATTTGCCGGCGCGTTGGCTGTGCATACGCCGGTGATGCTATGGGGACCGCCGGGTGCCGGCAAGTCGCAGATCGTTGCGCAGGTGGCGCGCCGGCATGGTGCGGCGCTGATCGATCTGCGGCTGTCGCAGATGGAGCCGACCGATCTGCGTGGCATCCCGTTTCGCAATGGCGAGCGCGTCGAATGGTCGGTGCCGTCGCTGCTGCCAGATGCGACGCGGCACGGGGTGCGTGGCATTCTGTTTCTCGATGAGATCACCGCGGCCCCGCCGGCGGTGACCGCAGCCGCCTACCAGTTGATTCTCGATCGCCGGCTCGGCGAGTATCGCGCGCCGGACGGCTGGGCGATATTCGCGGCTGGCAATCGCTACGGTGACCGCGGCATCAGCTACGTGATGCCGTCGCCGCTGGCCAACCGTTTCACGCACTACGAAATCGAGCCCGACCTCGATGACTGGGTGACGTGGGCGCATGCAGCCGCTATCGATCCGCGCGTGATCGCGTTCCTGCGTTTCCGGCCCGACCTGCTGTTCGATTTCGACGCAACGGCGAATCCGGTCGCATTCCCGAGTCCGCGCTCATGGGAGTACGCGCATCGCGCACTGGTCAAGTTCGCCGATGCGCCGCAGCTGCTGCCGGAAGCGTTGTGCGCCTGTGTCGGCAGCACTGCCGGCATCGAATTCAAGGCCTTCATCGACCACATGGACCGCCTGCCCGATATCGACGCGATCCTGGAAGGCGACAGCAGCCGCGTACCGGCCGGCATCGATCTGCAGTATGGCGTGGCGGCGGCACTGGTGCGGCGCGCGGTTCAGGCGTCGCCGACGCCACAGGCGAGCCGCGTCTTCGGCAACATCCTGCGCTACGCGCAGAATTTTCCGCAGCGGGAAATGGGTGTGATGCTGGTCAGTGACATGCAGCGCTCGATCGGCCGGCCGCTGCTCGAGGTGCCGGAATTCGCCGAGTGGGCAGCGAGCATCGACGATCTGCTGCTGTACGATCTGAAGCTCGAGCGGCCGTGATGCGTGTGGCGGACGACATCGAAGTCCGGCTCGCCGCGGCACGCACCCGCCTGATTCTCGAAAAGCCCTTCATCGGCGCGCTGGTGACGCATCTGCCGCTGATCGCGGCCGATGCGGACTGGTGCGAAAGCACCGCCACCGATGCGCGCGCGTTCTACTACAATCCGCGCTACATCGGCGGCCTCGATTCCGCCGAAATCCGCTTCGTGCTGGCGCATCAGGCGCTGCATTGCGCGCTCGGGCACTTTGCGCGGCGCGGCCATCGCATCCGCCGGCGCTGGGACGCGGCCTGCGATCATGCGGTCAATCTGCTGCTGATTGCCGAGGGCATGAAGCCGCCGGCCGGGGCGCTCGCCGATGCTGCATTCAGCGGTCTGTCGGCTGAAGAAATCTACCCGTTGCTGCCGTCGGACACGGCCGGAAAACCGTTCGATCGCCATCTGTTTGACGACCAGGCGGCATCGCGCACGGCCGGCATTTCGACGCGCGATGCGGCGCGCGGCGGCGTGTCCGATGACGTGGCCGCCGCCGCGCGTGCGACGACATCGGCCGGTGACTCATGGGATGACGCCGGCAATGAGCTTCGCCGTGGCTGCGGTGTCGCGCCGCAGCCGCCGGCACCGAACGCGGAGATGCGGCGGCGGCTTGCCGAACAGTGGCGTGCGCGGGTGGCGGGCGCGGCGCAACGCGCGCGTCTCGCCGGATGTGCGGGTGAATCATGGCAGCGGCTGATCGATCGCTCGGCCCGGCCGCAGTTGCCGTGGCAGGCATTGCTCGCGCGTTTCATGATGAATATCGCGCGCAATGACTACAGTTTTCGGCGGCCGACACGGCGCGAAGGCGAGGCACTGCTGCCGGGGCTTGCCGGCGGCGAGACGACCGTACTGGTGGCCGTCGATACCAGCGGCTCGATCGGCGACCGCGAGCTTGGCGTTTTCGTCTCCGAGGTCGATGCCCTGAAGGCGCAGGCGCGCGCACGGGTGACGCTGGTTGCCTGTGACGACAAGCTCGATCCGGGCGGGCCGTGGGAATTTGCGCCATGGCAGCCGCTGATGCTGCCGCCGAAGCTGGCCGGCGGCGGAGGCACGTCGTTCACGCCGGTGTTTGACTGGATCGCGCAGAAAAACAGGCGTCCCGATCTGCTGCTGTATTTCACCGACGCCGACGGCGAGTTTCCGCAGGCGCCGCCCGATTTCCCGGTGATCTGGGTGGTGCACGGCAACCGCGAACCGCCGTGGGGAGAATGCATCCAGCTGAACTGAACAGCTTCACTCGCAGCGAGTGAAGCTGTTCAGCGGGCCGTTGAAGTGCGCTCGTTTTTCGATCGTCGTTAGACTCCGAACCGATCGTGCACGATAATGTCTACCCTCGCGTCGCCCGCGGCAGCAAGTGGAAATCCATCATCTGAACAGGGTCATGAACAAATTCATCATTGCAGCATGCATTGCGCTTTTTTCCGCGAATGCGCTCGCCGGGAATCTGGCGTTGTCGAACACCTGGATCCGCTATCTTCCGGCGGGTGTGCCGGCCGGGGGCTATTTCACCCTCAGCAATAACGGCAGTCATCCGGTTACGCTGAAGGGCGCCCGTTCGGCCGCGTTCGGCATGGTGATGATGCATCGGTCGGTAGAGGAGAATGGTGTTTCGAAGATGCTGCCGGTCGACAGCATCGACGTGCCGGCGGGCGGCACGGTCGAATTCAAGCCGGGTGGCTATCATCTGATGCTGATGTCGCCCCAAAGCAAAATCGCACCCGGAGAACAGATTCCGCTGACGCTGGAGTTTGCCGATGGCGAAACGCTCACCGGCGACTTCACCGTGCGCGGACCGGGCGGCAACATGAACGACATGAGCGGTATGCACCATCACCATTGAACATTCCGTTTTTCCTTGACCGGACAGGGGCGATTCCCGCATGGAGTCGTTGAGATCCGCGCTCACTTTTCTGCTGCCGTGGGAGTTCTCGCCGTGGATGCTGGTGCTGTGTGCCGGCGCGCTGGTGTTGTACACGCGCGGCTTGCGCCGCATGCCGGAGCGCGTCGGTGTCGCGCGGCCGCTTGCATTCTATATCGGCGTCGTGCTGATCTACTTCGTGACACAGACGCATTACGATTATCTGGCGCAGCACATGTTTTTCATTCACCGCCTGCAGCATCTGGTGCTGCATCACCTGGGGCCGTTCCTGGTCGCGATCTCCTGGCCGCAGGCGGTGCTGGCGCGCGGGCTGCCGGACGGTTTTGTCGAACGCTGGCTGCGGCCGGTGTGGCGGCACCCCGCGGTGCATTCGGTGTATCGCGTGCTGCAGCATCCGCTGGTCGCGCCGACGCTGTTCGTCGGCCTCATCTATTTGTGGCTGACGCCGGCGATCCATTTCGATGCGATGCTCAATGAAAGACTGTACTGGACGATGAACTGGAGCATGCTGCTTGACGGGCTGCCGTTCTGGTTCCTGATGCTCGATCCGCGCACGCGTGAACAGGGTGCATTGATTGCGATCGGGCCGCGCATGGCGATCCAGTGGATCGTGATCCTGCCGCAGATCGCGATCGGCGCTTACATCGTGATGGCCCATCATGAGCTCTACGACGTTTACAGCATCTGCGGACGCGCGTGGGCGGAGGATCCGCTGACCGATCAGGAACTCGGCGGCCTGATTACATGGATTCCGGCCGGCATGATGCATTTGATCGGGTTCCTGGTGCTGATGCGTTTCTGGATGCGTACCGACAAGGGAAGAATCCCTGTAGCGGAATCCGCCGCGCTGGCGCACCCGGTGCGGGAATAATTTAGAACCTGTCTCGTCATGGCAAAAACATTGAAGTTTTGCGCGGCGGCGCTGCTGTTGCTGATGCTGGCCGCATGCAGTAATGATCCGTGGCAGCTCAAGAATATCTCCGGACTGGTGCCCGATCTTTCGTTCGCAATGACCGACGACACTGGCCGCGCGGTGGACGCGCGCACTTATCGCGGCGATATTGTGCTGCTGTATTTCGGCTATACCCACTGCCCCGACGTCTGCCCGACGACACTGGCGCGTCTTGATTCGGCGCTGCATGCGATGCGCGAACGCGGATCGGTGCGGGTGCTGTTCGTAACGGTCGATCCGGCGCGCGATACGGTGCCGGTCATGCACCAATACGTCGATGCCTTCGGACCCGAGTTCACCGGCCTGCGCGGCACTCCGGACGAACTTCACAAGCTGGCGAAGCGCTATCGTGTGACCTACAGCGCTGGCAAACCCGATGCGCGGGGCGATTACGACATGACGCACAGTGACGGCGTATTCGTGTTCGGCAGCAACGGTCACGGCCGGCTGATGATTCTGCCCGACGACGATGCGAAAAAGATCGCGGCGGATCTTGATCGGTTGGCTGCGGGCGGATGAACGTTGCGGTTGTGGCATGCGCACGGTACTTCACGAAAAGCAACCACCCCGTCGGCTGCGCCGCCACCCCTCCTTAAAAACAGGAGGGGAAAAGTATCGCGTGGTGCGCGACGTACGAGTTTCCCCTCCTCGAATGAGGAGGGGTGGACGCGAAGCGGACGGGGTGGTGGGCGGCGCCTGCCGAAACCGCATAATTGCTCAATCGGCTACGCTGCCAATTACATCCTACCTGGTTGGTCGACTTGGCAAAACGGGTGTCTTCAGTCTGACTTACCAACCGGCTCCGCGCAGCCTGCGATACCGGCTGCCTTGAACGGACTGCGCTCATTGAGCTCGTCCATGTAACCCGACATGCCAATGGTTTCGCGCGCGAGATATTGTTCGATCGCGGCGGAAAACTCGGGGTGTGCGAGCCAGTGTGCGGAACGCGTTTCAACCGGCAGCAGGCCGCGTGCGATCTTGTGCTCGCCCTGCGCGCCGCCTTCGAAGGTTGCTATTCGCTGCGTGATGCAGTACTCGATTGCCTGGTAGTAACAGGTCTCGAAATGCAGCGCCGGGTGATATTCGAGCGTGCCCCAGTAGCGCCCGCACAGCCGCTGCGGCGCGCGTATGTTGAGCGCTGCTGCGATCGGGACGCCGGCACGGCTGGCGACGATCAGCAGCACCTGGCCAGACAGGATCGTTCCCAGCCGTCGGAAGAATCGCAGGCTGAGATAGGGCGATGAGCCATGCTGACGGTAGGTGTCGCTGTAGCAGCGAAAAAAGAAGCGCCAGTGCTCGTCACGGATCGCGTCGCCTTCGATCCGTTCGAAAGTGATGCCGGCGTCCTTTACCTTGCGCCGCTCCTGGCGGATTTTCTTGCGTTTGTCATGATTCATCCCGGCCAGATAGTCATCGAAGCTTTTGTAGCCCGGATTGTGCCAGTGAAACTGTACGCCGTGCCGTATCAGCAATCCCTCGTCGCTCAGCACCGCCGCGTCGTCCGCGTCCGGCAGCAGCACGTGCAGTGACGATACCTCGAGCTCCTGCGCCAGCCGTAGCGCGGCGCGTACCAGCAGCACTTTCAATTGCGGCGTCGGCGCCAGCAGGCGCGCACCGGCGACCGGCGTGAACGGCACCGCGGCCACCAGCTTCGGGTAATAGTCGAGGCCATGGCGATGATAGGCGTCCGCCCACGCCCAGTCGAACACGTATTCGCCCCACGAATGCGGTTTCAGGTAGAGCGGCAGCGCGCCGGCCAGCGCACCGTTCCGGCGCAGCACGATGAACTGCGGCGTCCAGCCGGTGCGTGACGACGCGCAGCCGGTTTCGTGCAGCGCCGACAGGAATGCGTGTGACAGAAGCGGATCGCCGCCCGCGAGTCGGTTCCATTGCGTGGCGTCGATGCCGGTGAGCGAATCGATGACGTCGATCGTCAGATCATTCATCGCCGTGCTGCCGGGTGTGGAGCGGAGGGCGCTGGTGTAATATTGAAACCTGCGTGTTCACTGGCGTCCGGCATCGCCCGTTTCCTGGTTTTTCCGATCTTTCAGATTCTTTCATCAGCACGACAATCTCATGAAAATTGCTGTCTCGCAGATCAATTTTACCGTCGGTGACTTTGCCGGCAACGCCGCGCGGATTCTCGAGTATGCGGCACGCGCCCGTCAGGCGGGAGCGTCGCTGATGGTGTGCACCGAGCTGGCATTGTCCGGCTACTGCCCGGAAGATCTGCTGCTGCGGCCCGATTTTTATCGCGACTGCGCGACGGCGCTGGCCGATCTTGCCGGGCGGGTCAATGGCATGACGCTGGTGGTGGGGCATCCGCATGCGGCCGACGGTGGTTACTATAACGCAGCGTCGGTGCTGCGTGACGGCGCCGTCGCCGCGACGTATCTGAAGCGCCGGCTGCCCAATTACCACGTGTTTGATGAGGAGCGCTATTTCGAATCGGGCACCGAACCGTGCGTGTTCGAGCACGAAGGAGTGCGTTTTGGAATCAACATCTGCGCCGACGTCTGGGGCCCGGGGCCGGTGCAGCTCGCACGTGACGCCGGCGCGCAGGTATTGCTGGCGCTCAACGCGTCGCCGTACCACA
Organism: Burkholderiales bacterium; assembly: GCA_035700525.1. Classification (GTDB taxonomy): domain Bacteria; phylum Pseudomonadota; class Gammaproteobacteria; order Burkholderiales; family JBDZVW01; genus JBDZVW01. Next base: position 4,201 of record DASSON010000054.1, on the reverse strand, counting down.
TGAACAAGCAGCCGACGCGCTACGACGTGGTGCGCGAGCGGGTACGCGAGGGGAGGCTGCCGATCATCTACGTCAACCAGGTCGGCGGCCAGGACGAGCTGGTGTTCGACGGCGCGTCGTTTGCGATCGACGAACGTGGCGAGTTGACTCATCAGTTTCCGGCATTCGAGGAAGTACTCGGCTTTATCGACTGCGTCGAGGGGAAACTGGTTCCCGGACAATGCGTGGCGCTGCCGACGCCCGACGCCGAAGTCTACGGCGCGCTGGTGCTTGGCGTGCGCGATTACGTCAACAAGAACGGGTTCCCCGGCGCACTGGTCGGGCTTTCGGGCGGCATCGATTCGGCGGTCACGCTGGCGATCGCGGCGGATGCATTGGGCGCGGAGCGCGTGCGCGCGGTGATGATGCCGTCGCCGTACACCGCGGCGATGAGCCTGGAGGACGCGCGCAGCGAAGCCGAGGCACTCGGCGTGCGCCACAGCGAGATCGGCATCGAGCCGGTATTCACGGCGTTTCGCACCGCATTGGCGGCGGAATTCGAAGGGTTGCCCGAAGACACGACCGAGGAGAATCTGCAGTCGCGCATTCGCGGCACGCTGCTGATGGCGCTGTCGAACAAGACCGGCGCGATCGTGCTGACGACTGGCAACAAGAGCGAGATGAGCACCGGCTACAGTACCCTCTACGGCGACATGGCAGGCGGTTTCGGCGTGCTCAAGGACATCAGCAAGACGCTGGTGTACCGGCTGGCGCATTACCGCAACGGCATCGGCGCGGTGATTCCGCAGCGGGTGATCGATCGCCCGCCGTCGGCGGAACTGAAACCGGGACAGGTCGACCAGGATTCGTTGCCGCCCTATGACGTGCTGGACGGCATCATGGCGGCCTACGTCGAGCACGACATGAGTCCGCATGACATCATCGCGGCCGGCTTCGATCGCGCGGCCGTCGAGCGCACGGTGCAGCTCATTCGCGGCAGCGAGTACAAGCGCCGCCAGGCGCCGCCCGGGATCCGCATTACCCATCGCGCATTCGGCAAGGACTGGCGCTACCCGATCACCAACCGCTACCGCCACCGCATTGATTGAAACGGCGGTGCCCGGCGCCGGAATCCGCTACAATCTGCAAATGAGCGCGATGCAGCGATGACGCGGAGTATCCGATGAAAAAAATCGAAGCCATTTTCAAGCCGTTCAAGCTCGACGAGGTGCGCGAAGCGCTGTCGGAGATCGGCGTCAGCGGCCTCACGGTGACCGAGGTCAAGGGATTCGGCCGTCAGAAGGGCCACACCGAGCTTTACCGCGGCGCCGAATACGTGGTCGACTTCCTGCCCAAGGTCAAGGTGGACGTGGTGGTTGCCGACAATCTGGTCGAAAACGCGATCGACGCGATCATCAAGGTGGCCCGCACCGGCAAGATCGGCGACGGCAAGATTTTCGTCTCCGACGTGGCACAGACGATCCGTATTCGCACCGGCGAGACCGGTGAGGCGGCCGTCTGATTTTCGGGAAATGGCAATCCGCGAAACGGCGGAGCCGGCCATTTCAGCATGGAACCACGCACTTTCATTGCGTTTCTCGCTTCATTATCCGGGGTGATCCCATGAGCATTCGCCACACTGTCGGTGTCGCTGTCGTCTGCGCGTGCGTTGCGCTGCTTTCCGTTCCACCGGTCCAGGCGGCCGAATCCGCCGGCCAGGATCAGGCGACGCAACAGGCGGCGGCGAAGATCCGCGAAAAGATTCGCCAGCACATCATGATCCCGTGCGGCAAGCTCGATCCCGACGCGATGACCGAGGCGCTGGTCAGCGTCGATCTCGGCGGCAACGTCAAGGACATGAAGCTGGTGAAGAGCAGCGGCAACCGCAAATACGACGAGGCGGTGCTGAAGGCGATCAAGGATGCACAACCGCTGCCGATGCCGAGCGATGCGGATCTTACGTCCCAGTTCACCAGCCTCGACATTGGTTTCGCCCCTGGCTTTCCGGGTGTTCCGTGCGAGAACAAGCCGGCGAAGAAATCACGGTCGAAGTAAGACCGAAATGCCGCGCGCGTTCACTGATTATGTGGTGGCCGGCGCGCCGCCTTGAGCAGCACCACGACGGCGCCGCTGCCGCCGTCGGCACGCCGTGCCTGGCAGAATGCCAGCACCTCGTCGCGCTGCATCAGCCAGCCTGCGACCTTGTTTCTGAGCACCGGCTCGCGGTTTTTGGAGCGCAATCCCTTGCCGTGAATGATGCGCACGCAGCGCGCGTCGCGCCGCCGGCATTCGTTCAGGAATGCCACCAGCAGCTCGCGCGCCTCAACGACAGTCAGGCCATGCAGATCGAGCTGGTCCTGCAGCACCCAGTGACCGCGCCGCAGCTGCCGCAATGTTTGCGAGCCGAGACCGGGTCGCGCGAATTTCAGCTCCTCGCCGGTTTCGAGCCCTGCATCCCACGGAATGTGATCGCTGAGACTGTCGCGTAGCGCTTCCTGCTCGTCACGCAGGCGATTGAGCGGCAGCGGTTTCGGCCGCGGCCGGCGATGTTCGACGCGCGCCGCTGCACGCAGCGGCTTGACGCCGGGCAGCGATTCCCGGAACAGCCGCGCGTCGTCAGCATCACTGGCGGAAGTTTTTCGCGGCTTGGTCATGCGTGGAACGGACGCGAAGTTCAAATCCCCCCAACCCCTCTTTTTCAAAGGGGGGCGAAAAAACCGAAGGGCGATCCCCCCCTTTGAAAAAGGGGGGACAGGGGGGATTTAAAGCGTTTCCACCCGCTCGCCGGTCCATCATTGCGAATCCTTCGTCTCGAGATATTTCTGCGCATCAAGCGCCGCCATGCAGCCGCTGCCGGCGCTGGTCACCGCCTGGCGATAAACGTGATCCTGCACGTCGCCGGCGGCGAACACGCCGGGCACGCTGGTGGCGGTGGCATTGCCCTGTGCGCCGCCGTTGACCGTGATGTAGCCGTTCACCATTTCGAGCTGCCCGGTGAAGATGTCAGTGTTCGGGCGATGGCCGATCGCGATGAACACGCCCTGCAGTTTTTTCTCCGTGGTGTCTCCGGAGTTGACATGCTTTACGCGCATGCCGGTGACGCCGCTGCCGTCGCCCAGCACTTCGTCGAGCACGTGATCCCACAGGATCGTCGCCTTGCCGGCCGCAACCTTTTCCTGCAGCCGGTCCGCCAGGATCGGCTCGGCGCGGAACTTGTCGCGACGGTGAACGATGGTAACGTGGCGCGCGATGTTGGACAGATAGAGCGCTTCCTCGACCGCGGTGTTGCCGCCGCCGACCACCGCGACGTCCTGTTCCTTGTAGAAGAAGCCGTCGCAGGTGGCGCAGCCGGATACGCCGCGCCCCATGAATTTCTCTTCGGACGGCAGGCCGAGATACATCGCCGACGCGCCGGTGGCGACGATCAGTGCATCGCAGGTATAGATGGTCTGATCACCGGTCAGGCTGAGCGGCGCTGCGTCCAGCTTCACGCTGTGGATGTGGTCGAAGATGATTTCGGTGCCGAAGCGCTCGGCGTGGCGGCGGAAACGTTCCATCAGTTCCGGTCCCTGCACGCCGTCAGCATCGGCCGGCCAGTTGTCGACGTCGGTGGTCGTCATCAGCTGGCCGCCTTGGGCCAGACCGGTCACCAGCACCGGCTTGAGGTTGGCGCGCGCGGCATAGACCGCAGCAGTGTAGCCGGCCGGTCCGGATCCGAGGATCAACAGGCGGCAGTGTCTGGTTTCCTGGCTCATGGTATTTGAATGATATGGGTGCAAATCGGACAAAACCAAGAATCTAGCAGTTTGCGGCGCGCGCTGTCGAGCCGTGACGGATTCCCTGACTCTTGTTGGAGAGCCGTTATATAATTCCGCAATTTATTGAAACGACAAGCATAACTTGGGAGGAAACGGATGGGGGCGCCGCCGCAGGCGAGGGCGTGGATGATACTGGCGGCGATGCCGCTGATGCTGGCGGTGCCGCTATTTGCGCACGCAAACGGCGGCGCATCAGCCACCGACCCGCATCCGGCGGCCGCTGCTTCTGCATCATCACCGGCGGTGCTTACGTTCGAGATCAGGCATTTCGACGTCCACGGCAACACGCTGCTCACCGCGTCGGAACTGCGCGGCTTGCTTGCGCCATATACCGGCAAGGGGCGCAATTTCGGCGACGTGCAGCGCGCGCTGGAGGCGCTGCAGAAAGCGTACAAGGATCGCGG
>DASSON010000053.1:0-26485 GCA_035700525.1 Burkholderiales bacterium | reverse complement strand
CCGTTTTTCCCACGAATAACGCAACGCTCATGAAATTCTCCCTCGGCGACAGAAAAATCATCACGCACGGTGATCACTACATCGCCGGGAATGCGGTCGTGATCGGCTCGGTGGTGCTGGGTCATAACGCCAGCGTCTGGTTCGGCTCCATCATTCGCGGCGACAATGACGTGATCACGATCGGCGACGAATCGAACATTCAGGACGGCTGCGTGCTGCACACAGACGAAGGCGTGAAGCTGACGTTAGAGCGCCGGGTCAGCGTCGGCCACATGGTGATGCTGCACGGCTGCACGATCGGCGAAGGCAGCCTGATCGGCATCAAGAGCGTGATCCTCAATCACGCCCGCGTCGGCCGGCACTGCCTGATCGGTGCCAACACGCTGATCGCGGAGAACAAGGTGATCCCGGACGGCTCGCTGGTGCTGGGTTCGCCGGGCCGCGTGGTGCGCCAGCTCACCGCCGACGAGATCAAGATGATCGACGGCATCGCCGATCACTACGTCGAAAACGGCAAACGTTTTCTCCGGGAGCTGAAACGGGACGACTGATTTGACGCCCGCAAAGCCGGCCGATTACACTCTTTTCGGCGTCACAAAATAACTTCGCGTTCAATCATCCGGGAGGCATCATGAAGCGCCTGCTGTTGTTTGCCGTCGCGTTGCTCGGCACGAGTCTTTGTCTGGCGGTTCCGGCACAAGCACAGAAATACCGCGCGCAATACCGACTGTCCACCGTGTTGCCGGCGTCATACCCGTGGGGCCGTGCCGGTGAACTGTGGGCGAAGCTGGTGAAGGAAAAGACCGACGGCCGCATCAATATCAAGATGTATCCGGGCGTCAGCCTGGTCGGCGGCGACCAGACGCGCGAGTTCACCGCGATCCGCCAGGGCGTAATTGACCTCGCGATCGGCTCGACGATCAACTGGTCGCCGCAGATCAAGCAGCTCAACCTGTTCTCGATGCCGTTCCTGATGCCGGACTACAAGGCGATCGATGCATTGACCCATGGCAAGGTCGGCCAGGACATTTTCACGGTGCTCGAAAAGCACGGCGTGGTGCCGCTCGCGTGGGGCGAGAACGGCTACCGCGAGCTGAGCAATTCGAAGCACGCGATTCATACGCCAGCCGACATGAAGGGCATGAAGTTCCGTGTCGTCGGCTCGCCAATTTTCATCGACATGTTCACCGCGCTCGGCGCCAACCCGACGCAGATGAGTTTCGCCGACGCGCAGCCGGCGCTGTCGAGTGGCGCGGTCGACGGCCAGGAAAATCCGCTGTCAGTATTCGTCAACGCCAAGATGTGGACGCTCAATCAGCACTATCTGACGCTGTGGCATTACACCGCTGACCCGCTGATCTTCGTCGTCAACAAGCGCGTGTGGGACAGCTGGACGCCGCAGGACCAGAAAGCGGTGCGCGAAGCCGCGATCGCAGCCGGCGCCGCGAACATCAAGGATGCGCGCAAGGGCATCCAGCCGCCGGACGACAGCGTGCTGAAGGAAATCGAGGCCAAGGGTGTTACCGTGACGCAGCTCACCGACGCGCAACGCGAGCAGTTCAAGCAGGCGACGCGCAAGGTTTACGAGAAGTGGACCAAGGTCGTCGGCCCGGCGCTGGTCAAGGAAGCCGAAACGGCGATCGCGAACCGCAATCACTGACCCTGCCTTTCGGCAACGGGCGGCCGCCTGTCGCCGCCCGTCCGTTTCCTTTCCGCAATGCCGGACGACGATCAGGCTTCCGCACAGCCGCACGATTCACGATCTCCCGCGCCGCCGCGCCTCGAGCGCGCGCTGATGGCGCTGGTGATGGCGGCATTGCTCGTCATCACGATGGCGAACGTGATCGTGCGCTATCTGACCGACGTTTCGTTCGCGTATACCGAAGAGATTTCGGTATGGCTGCTGGTGGTGCTGACGCTGCTCGGCACGGTGTCCGCGCTGTTCACCAGCAAGCACATCGCGGTCACCATCGCGATCGAACAGCTGCCACAGCGGCTGCGCCGCGCCGGTGGCCTGCTGACCGGTATCGCGACGCTGGCGATGTTCCTGCTGCTCACCTGGTACGGCGCACAGATGGCGTGGGATGACTACAGCTACCAGGTCACCTCGCCGGCGCTCGGCATTCCGCGCTGGCTCTATTCGGTGTGGCTGCCGCTGCTGTCGGCACTGGTGGCGGCGCGCGTGATCCAGCTGATGGTGCACGCATGGCGCCGGCACGGCTGACGCGGCGCGGCGGGGGGCGCTGAATGATGGATTGGGTACTGTTCGGCATTTTCCTGGTGCTGATGCTGTCCGGCGCGCCGCTCGCAATCGCGCTGGGACTGGCCGGCACCGCGATCATCGCCGCCGCCAACCTCGGCATCATGGCGGTACCGACGAACGTCTATACCGGCATCGCCAAGTATCCACTGCTGGCGATCCCGATGTTCGTGCTGGCCGGACTGGTATTCGAGCGCGCCGGCGTCGCCGGCTCGATGGTGCGCTTCGCCAGCAGCATGGTGGGCCACCGGCGCGGCGGTCTGGCGATCGTCGCGGTGCTGGTCGGTGTCGTGCTGGGCGGCATTTCCGGCTCGGGACCGGCCGACGCGGCAGCGGTCGGTACCATCATGATTCCGGCGATGACGCGGGCCGGCTATCCGCCGGCATTTTCGGCGAGCCTGATCGCCGCCAGCGGCTCCACCGCGATCCTGATTCCACCGTCGATCGCGCTGATCATCTACAGTCTGCTGGTGCCGCAGGCAACCGTTCATGCATTGTTTGCCGGCGGCTTTTTCCCGGGCATCATGGCCGGCATCATCCTGATCATGGCCGCGATCTGGCTGTGCGGGCACCACGGTTTCGGCGAACCGTCCGGCGCGAAACGGCCGCCATTCTGGCGCAGCCTGAGCGAGGCGCTGTGGGGGCTGGCGGCACCGGTGATCATCCTCGGCGGCATGCGTTCCGGCGTGTTCACGCCGACCGAGGCGGCAGCGGTCGCGGCGTTCTACGGCTTCGCCGTCGGCGTACTGGTTTACCGCTCGCTGGGATTGCACGAAATCTACGACGTGCTGGTGGAAGCCGCCGAAATCTCAGCCGTGATTCTGCTGATCGTCGCGCTGGCGAGTGTGTTCGCCTACGCCAGCTCGACGCTCGGCACCTTCGACCGCCTGACGCAGTTTCTGGTCGGATCCGGAACATCGGAAGTGATGGTGCTGCTCGGTATCACGCTGCTGCTGCTGATCGCCGGCATGTTTCTCGACGCCATTTCGATCTTCTTCATCTTCCTGCCGCTGCTGATTCCGATCGCCGTCCACTACCACTGGAACCTGGTGTGGTTCGGCATCATCATCACGATGAATCTGGCGATCGGCCAGTTCACGCCGCCGATGGCGGTCAACCTGATGGTCACCAGCCGCATTGCCAACGTGCCGATCGAAGCCACGGTGCGCTGGGTATCCTGGTTCGTGCTGGCGATGGTCGCGGTGCTGCTGCTGATCACCTTCGTGCCGGAGCTCGTGCTGTGGGCGCCGCGCGCGCTCGGCTATCTATAGAACCTGCCTCAACTATAATGAAAGGTCCGTCCCGATTTCAAAAGGAGGCCGGCCATGCTGCTCGAAGGTTCCTGTCACTGCGGTGCGGTGCGCTTCAGCGTCGAATCACATACGCCCTACCCCTACATGCGCTGCTACTGCTCGATCTGCCGCAAGACGGCTGGCGGCGGCGGGTACGCGATCAACATCATGGGCGAGGCGCCGACGCTGAAGGTTCACGGCCGCGAGAACATCTCGGTGTATCGCGCGCGCATCGAAGAGGACGGCAGGAAGATCCGCAGTCCGGGGCGCCGCCACTTCTGCAGCAAATGCGGTTCCGCGCTGTGGATGGCGGATCCGCGCTGGCCCGAACTGGTTCATCCGTTCGCGTCCGCGATCGACACACCGCTGCCGCGCACGCCGGAAACGCAGCACATCCTGCTCGACTTCGCGACACCCTGGGTTGAGGTGCCGAAGGCCAGCCGCCGCAACATTCACTTCCGTGAATTCCCGGACGAAAGCATCGCCGACTGGCACAAACGACGGCATCTGGAGCGCGACTGAGCGTCACGTTCGCACGAAGGAAGCCGCTGGCGCGATTCACTCCGCGTAGTCGAGCGGCAACGCGGTCGTGTATTTGATCTGCTCCATCGCGAAACTCGAGCTGACGTCCGACAGATCGGCGATCTTGATCAGCTTTTTGTACACCGCGTCGTAGCCCCCGATGTCCGGCACCACCACCCGCAGCAGGTAGTCGATGTTGCCGCTCATGCGGTAGAACTCGACCACCTCCGGCACTTCGGCGACGCCTTTTGCGAAATGCGCCAGCCACGCCGCATTGTGCTGGCTGGTCTTGATCGCGACAAACACGGTGACACCAACATTGAGCTGCGCCGGATCGCACAGCGCGACTTCCCGCCGGATCACGCCCGCCTCTTTCAGCTTCTGGATGCGCCGCCAGCACGGTGCCGGAGACAGATGCACCCGCGCGGCGATTTCGGCGACCGGCAATGATGCGTCTTCCTGCAGGATGCGCAGTATTTTTTTGTCGATCGAATTCACAAAATCATGCCTGCAATATCGTAAGATGAGAAATTTTATTCCAACCAATTGTGTTTTGGAACGAATTCCATATCAAGATGGCAGCGCGCATGCTTGGCAACGCACCACACGCGGCCGCGGTCGTTGACCGGCCGTCCGATGCTGTGCAGAATCACCGGACGACGCGCATTTCACGCGCGAACTCCGACCTGGAAGAAAGGAAAAGATGAACATCATCTGGATCATCATCATCGGACTGCTGGTCGGCGCAATCGCCCGCTTTCTACATCCCGGCGGCGATCGCATGGGCATCATCATGACGATCATTCTCGGCATTGCCGGCTCGGTACTGGCCACCTACGCCGGCCAGGCGCTCGGGTTTTATCACGCCGGCGAGGCCGCGGGCCTGATCGGCGCGGTGATCGGCGCGGTCATTCTGCTGATCGTTTATGGAATGGTCAAAAGAACCTGATCACGTTCAAGCGCGCTTCGGCATCAGCGCGATTTCATCACCCTCGGCAACGGCTGTTTCGGCCGTTGCAAATCCCCGGTTCACGGTGACGCGTACTGCGCTTTTCACCAGTGCACTGTGCCACGGATCGCCACGCTGACGCAGCGATTCAAGCAACTCGGCAACGGTCGCCACGCCGGCCGGCAATTCCAGTTGTTCACTGGTTCGTCCGAGCGTATCGGCCAGCGCCGCGAAGTAAAGAATGCGGACCATATGGCGCTCCTTTGACAGAATGCAGCCAACCCGGCGCGGTGGTGAGCGGTGCAAAAAATCAACCACCCCTCCCGCTTCGCTCCTTGCGACCGCTTGAGGAGAAGCGTGGCCGCCGGAAGGCGGAAGCAGGCCCCGGCGTAAGCCGGGATCTGACCCTGAAGGCTGCCATGAGCGGCCGGCGGCCTTGCGCCCGGATTCGGGTCGCACCCCATCTAACGATGGGGCTCCTGCTCCGCCTCACCGGCCGCTGCCCGCGTAGCGGGTGTGACCCTGGAGCGGGATGCGGCGCCTCGTAGCGCGGTCGCTGCGCCTCTGCGCTGACCGATCCCCTTCGGGGCCCCTCGGCCGACGCTTCGAGGCGCTCCCCTTAAAAACAGGAGGGGGGTTATGGTGCTCCTACGCGAGTTCCTATCCCGCCTGTTGCGGCCGCGCCCAATCCTTGGCGCGCGTAACTGCCCGCCGCCAGTCGGCGAGCAGCGCATCCGCCTGCGAACGCTCCATGCGCGGCTCGAAAACACGTTCCGCACGCCATTGGCCGGCAATGTCGTCGGCATTTTTCCAGAACCCAACGCCCAACCCGGCCAGGTACGCAGCACCGAGTGCCGTGGTTTCGGCCACCCGCGGGCGCAGGATCGGCACACCCAGCAGATCGGCCTGGAATTGCATCAGCAGGTCGTTGCGCGTCGCACCGCCGTCCACCCGCAGCTCGGTCAGGCGGATGCCGGCATCCGCCTGCATCGCGTCCAGCACGTCGGCTGTCTGATAAGCGATGCTCTCCAGCGCCGCGCGCGCGATATGCGCGCTCGTGGTGCCGCGCGTCAGTCCGATCATCGCGCCGCGCGCGTAGGCGTCCCAGTGCGGGCTGCCCAGCCCGGCAAATGCCGGCACCAGATAGACGCCGCCATTGTCGGGCACGCTTGCCGCCAGCGCCTCGACGTCGCCCGACGAGCGGATGATGCCGAGTCCGTCGCGCAGCCATTGCACCACCGCGCCTGCGACGAACACGCTGCCTTCCAGCGCATACTCGCGGCGGCCGCCAATCGTCCACGCCGCTGTTGCAATCAGCCGGTTGTGCGAATGAATGCGCTTATCGCCGGTGTGCATCAACATGAAGCAGCCGGTGCCGTAGGTGTTCTTGACCATGCCCGGAGTGATGCAGCGTTGTCCGAACAGTGCCGCCTGCTGGTCACCCGCGACACCAGCAATCGGAATTCGTGCCGCGAACAGCTTGCCGGCAGTCTCGGCAATCACGCCCGACGACGGCTGCACCGCCGGCAGCATCTGCGCCGGCACGTCGAACAGCGCCAGCAATTCGTCGTCCCACGTGCCGTGATCGATGTCGTAGAACAGCGTGCGCGACGCATTGCTGGCATCGGTGGCATGCGTCGCGCCGCCGGTGAGTTTCCAGATCAACCACGAATCGACCGTGCCGAACGCCAATCTGCCCACCGCCGCCTTGGTGCGAGCTTCCGGCACGTGCTCGAGGATCCACGCCAGCTTGGTGCCCGAAAAATACGGATCGATCACCAGTCCCGTCTTGCGCGTGATCAATTGCTCGTGACCGGCGCGCTTCAATGCGTCACACGCATCCGCGGTGCGCCGATCCTGCCACACGATCGCGTTGCAAACCGGTTCGCCGCTCACGCGGTCCCATACCACGACGGTTTCGCGCTGGTTGGTGATGCCGATCGCGGCGACGTCGGCGGCCTGGATACCGGCCCGCGCCAGCGCCTCGCTCGCCACCGCGATCTGCGACGCCCAGATTTCGTTCGGATCATGCTCGATCCAGCCCGGGCGCGGAAAGATCTGCGTAAACTCCTTCTGCGCCAGCGCGCGGATTTCGCCGGCGTGGTCGAACACAATCGCGCGCGAGCTGGTAGTGCCCTGGTCCAGTGCGAGAATGAAGTTCATGTTTATTACCTGGATTTAACCGCCAAGGCGCCAAGAACGCCAATGAAGAGCAGGTCAAAAAACAACTGCAACCGCAAAGGCGCAGAGACGCAAAGGGACGCAAAGGAAAACCAAATCAGAAGTTCTTTGCGGCTTTTCTTTGCGCCTTCGCGCCTTTGCGGTTATAGCTTTTCTCTGCGTTTCCTCTGCGTCCCTGCGCCTCTGCGGTTATCGCTTTTGTTTTTGCCTTTCCTTGGCGCCTTGGGGGTTAACGGTTAAATCAACCCGGCAGCACGAATTCAAGATAATCGGTCACGATCGCGTCCACGCCCAAGGCGATGCAGCGCTCGTGCTCGGCGCGGATTTTTGCGCCCCATACGTAGTTTTTCCACCCTGCCCGTTTCACTTCCGCCAGCAGCGGTTCGTCGATCGCGCCGTAGTCCCAGGCAAAGGTGCGCACCCGTTTGTCATCGGCCCACTCGTTCATCATCGCGTTTGCGTCGCGCGGACGGCTGAATGAAATCAATCCGCAATCGACGTCGAGCGTCTGCGCACAGGCGTGGACCACGTCATGGCGAAACGACGTCACCAGAAGCCGGCGCCTGTCCAGATAGCGTTTCAATATCGCGAAGGCCGGCGCCGCCGCTTCCGGATTCTTGATTTCCACGTCCCACAGCACGTCCGGAAACGCATCCAGCACCTCGTCCAGCAGCGGCACCGGATGGCCGACGTCGCGCTCGATTTCGGCGTGCGAGAGTTCTGCCACCGGACGTTGTGCAGGCGTCAGGCGATCGTGAATGATTACCGCGTCACCATCACGCGAAAGCCGCACGTCAGTCTCGATCGCGGTCGCGCCAGCGCGCAGCGCCGCCTCGAACGCGTCCATCGTGTTCTGCGGAACGGTGTGATGATATCCGCGATGTGCAAAGACCAGCATTTATCTGCCTTTCATTTCATATTCCGGAGCCGCACATTGCCGGCTTGCGGCTTTTGGACTATCTTAGCGCAAGAATGGAATTATGGCTGATCCCACCGACATTCCCGACCCCAAGCGCCGTCGCTTCCTCAGCGCCACACTCGCAACCGGTGCCAGCGTCCTGGCGGGCTGCGCAGTTCAGCCGCAACCGAGCACCGAAGCAGCGCGCCGCAGCACGGCGACGCCGCTCGAACACCTGATCGTCGTCCACCGCGAGAACCACAGCTACGATAATTACTTCGGCAGTTTCCCGGGCGGCAACGGCACGGTCGCCGGAGATCGTGGCGAGGACGATCAGCCCAATCCGCCACACAGCCGTGCCGCGGCGTTGCGCGGCTCCTGCACCACCGACGTCGGCAATTGTCACTACCTGGAACAGGACATCCCGAACTATTTCGCGTACGCGCGCGAATACACGTTATGTGACAATTATTTCGGCGAGATTCTCGGCCCTTCGATTCCGAACTATTTCGGGATGATGGCGACGAAAACGCCGGTGCTCTACAACCCGCGGCACGCGCGCGGCAAATTCGATCTGCCGAACATCACAACGCAGCTTACAGCGGCCGGCGTTTCCTGGAAAAACTACGACGCGCCGCACGGCCTGCCGCTGGTGGCGCTGTTCAAGGACGCGGTGGCAAGCGGCAACATCGTGCCGCTCGACACGTTTCAAGAAGACGCCCGTGCCGGGCGGTTGCCGGCCGTATCATGGCTGACGCCCCATATCCGGGACAGTGAACATCCGTCGCACGGCGTCAAGCGCGGCGAAAACTGGGCGGTCCGGCACATCAACATGGTGATGAACAGCCCGGTCTGGAACAAATGCGCCATCATCGTGTTCTGGGACGAATGGGGCGGCTTCCGCGATCATGTCACGCCGCCGGTGATCGAGCGTGATGGCAAGCTGCCGTTACGGCTCGGCTACCGCGTGCCCTGCCTGGTGATCAGCCCGTACGCGCGACGCGGACATATTTCGCATACGCAGCATTCACACGTCAGCGTCACCGCCACCATTGAACGCACGTTCGGGGCGAAACCGCTCAACTGGCGCGACGCCGGCGCACATGACCTGTTCGATTGCTTCGACTTCAATCAGACGCCGCGACCGCCGCTGATCCTGACCGAGCGGGCGTAGTTCCTGTAACGCCGGGGATTCTTGAATATAATATGCGCGACCGGCTGAAAAAGACCGGCGGCAAGGTCGGCACCAGGTCGTGCGATACCATCACGACCCGTTGCCCGATCATAAATAACGCAACAACGAAAAAGTACAGGGCAACAGGGGGGATTCAGGTGTTTTATGCATTCTACGCGCTCGCAATCATTGTTCTGATTCTGCATTTCAACGGCTGGCTGAAGCGGCACAACATGGAATGGCTGGTGCTGCTGATCGCCGCTCTCACATTTCCGGTGATCCTGTTTCTCCGATGATCGCTATCTGAGCAGCAGCGCGCCTCCGCTCAACATCAGCAGCACGGCGATGAAGCGGGTAAACGCGGTGTGGCTGATATCCTTGCCAACACGCTCGCCGACGTGCGTGCCGGCCCACATCAGCGGCAGCATCAGCGCCGCCACCAGCAACGCGTAACGGCTGTAGAAGCCGGCCAGCGCATTGCCCGACACCAGCGCGACCATCTCGAACAGCCACAGCACCGACAGCGTGGCGCGGAATTGCGCCCGGGTGACCCGCCGCAAATGCATGTAGACCACCACCGCGGTCCCGCCGCCGCCACCGAACATGGCGTCGATGAAACCGCCGATCGAGCCGGCCGGCAACGCCCAGCGCCGCGAGCAGGACGCATCGCGCCAGCCAAGATGCGGCGCCACAATCACGTAAACGCCATAGGCGGCAGTGAGTCCGCCGAGAAATTTCAGCAGCAGTTGATTGTCGAGGCTGTGCAGCAGATACAGTCCGAGCGCAACACCGGCAAGCGCCGGCCACACCAGTGCCCGCAGATCGGGCCACGCAACTTCGCGGAAATCGCGCACGAACAGCACCGACAGTAGCACGAACGTGATCGTGTTCATCAGCGGTGCCGCCGCATGCACCGGCAACACATAGGTAAGCAGCGGCATTGCAACCAGCGACGTGCCGAAACCCGATATGCCACGCACCACGTAGGCGGCGAAGATCACGCCGCCGATGTAGAACAGATGCAGGAGTGGAACCTCGGGCATGTCGTGCGGTTTCTCAATGCGCGGCGGCAGGCCGTCCCATCAGGCGCCGCGCCTGCACGATGCAGAACAGGCCGGCAGCGGCGACGACCGCCAGCATCCAGAAAGTCAGATGATAACTGCCGATGAAACGGTAGGCGGTCGCGAACACTGCCGGCCCGGTCATGATGCCGCCGAAGTTCCACACCATCGCGCCGCCGGTCGCGATGCCTGCGGCGCCGCGCGGACTAAGCTTCGCGAACTCGGCCAGAAACACGCCGTTCCAGCCGACGGCACTGGCGCCGAATATCGCAAAAGTGGCGCACACCGCGCCCAGCGGCCAATCGGACGTCATCGTCGCGGTGGCGATGCACGACCCAATCATCACCGTGCTGATCACGATCAGCATCACCACTGCACGGCCGCTGCGGTCGGCCAGCCAGCCCCAGAATACGCGCGCAGCACCGCCGGAGACCTGGATCAGCGAAAATATCAGCCCCGCCGCGATCAGACCGTAATCGCTCTCCTCGACCAGCATCGTCACCGCGAACGACGTCAGCGACAGCTGCACGAATGAAAAGAAGAACGAACCTGTCGCCAGCCAGCGCAACGGCAGGTCGCGCCACACCGTCGCGACGCCCTGAAACACGCCGCGCGTCAGCCGCGTGCGCGGATTGCGATCGTCGTCCCAGCGGTCGCGCGGCCGCTGCAGCATCACGATCATCGCGACGATCCACAGCAGGAACAGCACCACCGACCACTGCCAGCCGGCCACCAGTGCGATCGGCGGCGCAATCAAGGCCGGCAACAGTCCGCCGACTGGTACCCCGGTCTGCTTCAGCGAAAACACCAGGTTGCGGCGCCGCGGCGCGGTAAAGCGATACAGCAGATGCGATGATGCGGGCGTCATCACGCCCATGCCCAGTCCCAGCAGCACCGAGCCGAGCGCAATCGCCGTGACCGTCGAAAACAGCGTTGCAGCCAGCCCGATCGCACCCAGCGTCAAACTCACCTGCATCGTGCGGCAGGCGCCCAGCCGCGGGATCAGCACCGACAGCAGCGCCGCCGAGAACATGCCGGTGCCATAGGTCAGGCTGACCTGGTAGCCAATGAGCAGGGAATTCACCCCCAGATCGGCCGCCAGTTTGGGCGCGATCACCGCAAACAGCACCGCGCCCGCCGTGATGGCCGCCTGTGCGGACAGCGTGGCCGCCACCAGCGGCACCGGCCCGGGGTACGGCGCAGGATCGCCGGAGGAAGTTTCGTCGTTCATGGAGCGGGAAGCCCGTATTATGCGGCACAACCCGCCGATGATGTAAGCATCGCCGCGCCGGGCAGTGTAGGATAACGGCTCGCCAACTGTTTCTCACATTGAGTGCCGCATGACAACCCGGTTTTTTTGGATCACGTCCGAATCGTCGCACCGACGCCGGCCGGCGCGTCACTCCGCGCGCGGCACGGCTGCAAAATGACAGCACGCCGCGGCACCCGAAAAAGACGGCTGATCATTGCCGTCACCGGAGCGACCGGCGCAGTCTACGGATTGCGCATGCTCGAACGGCTGCGTGCCATCGGCGGCTGGGAAACCCATCTGATCGCATCCGATGCCGGCGTGCTCAACGCCTGGCACGAGCACGGCGTGACACGCAAGGACATCAACCGTCTCGCCGACGTGGCGCACAACGTGCGTGACATCGGCGCGGCGATCGCCAGCGGCTCGTTTCTGACCGACGGCATGGTGATCGCACCATGCTCGATGAAAACCCTGGCTGCGGTTGCGCACGGCTTTTCCGACAACCTGATCGCGCGCGCCGCGGACGTCGTGCTGAAGGAACGGCGGCGGCTGGTGCTGGTGGTGCGCGAAACGCCGCTCAACCTGGCGCACCTGCGCAACATGACGGCGGTTACCGAAATGGGCGGCATCGTGTTTCCGCCGGTGCCGGCGTTCTATGACAATTCCCGTTCCATTGACGATCTGGTCAATCACAGCGTCGGCCGCGTGCTCGATCTGTTCGGCGTCGAGCACGACAGCATCGAGCGCTGGCAGGGTCTGCGCGACTACGACGTCATAGCCGGCAATGGAGAGCCGGATTGATGCAGGGAACGCAACAGGCGCAGATCCCCGCGGCGGGCACACTCAACCTCGATCACATCGCGCACTTCGTGCCCGATCACGATGCCGCCGCGGCGGCGCTCGAAAATCTCGGCTTCACCGTCACGCCGTTCTCGCCGCAGTCGCACCGCCTGACGCCGGATGGCCCGCTGGTTGCGGCCGGCAGCGGCAATCACTGCGTGATGCTGCGCCAGGGCTACATCGAATTTCTGGCGCCGACCGCCGACACACCGATCGCCGCCCAGCTGCGCGCCGCGATCAGCCGTTACGTCGGCCCGCATCTGATCGCGTTCGGCACCGCGACACCGCAAGCGGATCACGAGCGGCTCGCGCGCAACGGTTTCGCGCCGCTGACGCCGGTGGCGCTGCAGCGCGCGATCGGCACGCCCAATGGCGATGCGACCGCCCGCTTCACCGTGGTACGCGTACCGCCCGGAACCATGGCCGAAGGCCGCATTCAGTTCTGCGCGCATCACACGCCGGAGCTGTTGTGGCAGCAACGCTGGCTCGATCATCCCAACGGCGCGATCGGCCTCAACGGGGTCATGTTGTGCGTCGCTGATCCGGCACAAGCCGCCGCCCGCTACGTACGCTTCACCGGCCTCACGGCCGGCCGCGGCAATGATGGCAGTCATGTGATCGCCACCGCGCGCGGACGACTGACGTTTGTTGATGCGGAGAGCATACGGCAGCGCTTCGGGATTGAGCCGCCGGCGATACCGTGGATCGTCGGCGCGGCCGTCGCGTCGGACGACGCGGCGCGCACGCGAAAATTTCTTGCCGATCGCGGCGTGGCATGCCACGCATCGGAAAACGGCGGCTTTTTTGTGATGCTGCCCGTGGCGCTCGGCGGACTGATGACGTTCGAATCCGCGCAGTAGCGGGACCGGGTTGGCCGCGCCGCCCGTTCTAACGCATAATAAGACGCTGTCCCCGAACCAAGATCCCGAACAATGCTTCCACTTTCCGATGTCAAGGTAATCGAATTCTGCCAGGTCGCCGCCGGTCCGTTCTGCGGCATGCTGCTCGCCGACATGGGCGCCGACGTGATCAAGGTCGAACAGCCCGGCGCCGGCGACACGCTGCGCAGCTGGCCGCCGATCATCGACGGTTACAGCGGCTATTTCGCCGGCCTCAATCGTAACAAGCGCTCGGTGACGCTGGACTTGAAAAATCCGGACGATCTCGAGGCGGCGCGCCGGCTGGCGCTGTCCGGCGACGTGGTGGTGGAAAATTTCCGCCCCGGCGTGCTGGCGAAATTCGGTCTCGATCATGCGACGCTGTCGCAGCAGAAACCGTCGCTGATCTACTGCTCCGTTTCGGCGTTCGGACAAAGCGGCCCGCGCGCGCGCGAAGGCGGCTTCGACATGACGGTGCAGGCGATCAGCGGCGTGATGAGCGTCACCGGCGAACCCGGCGGGCGGCCGGTGAAATGTGGCATCCCGATTGCGGACTTCACCGCCGGGCTCTATGCCGCGTACGCAATTTGCGCGGTACTCAACAAGGTGCGGCGCGGCGAACCAGGCGAGCACATAGACGTGTCAATGCTGGGCGCGACGCTCGGCATCGCGGTGCTGCAGACCAGCGAATATTTCGGCACTGGCCGCGATCCGGTGAAGCTCGGTTCCGCGCATCCAATGAATGCGCCGTACCAGGCATTCAAGGCGCAGGACGGCTACTTTGCGCTGGCGGCCGGCAATGACCGGCTGTGGCAGGCGGCATGTGATGTGATCGGGCGCTCCGACCTGACACAGGACGCGCGTTTCGGCTCGCCGACGCTGCGTGCGCAAAACCAGGATGCATTGCGCGAATTGCTGGAGGCCGAATTTGCCAAATATCCGACCGCGAAGCTATTGGAGCTTTTTGCCGGCCGCGGCGTGCCGTGCGCACCGATCAACAGCTACTCCGAGGTGCTGGCCGATCCGCAGGTGAAGCACATGGAATGGGCGGAAGAGATGGAGCTGCCCAACGGCGCACGCACGCGTACCATCATCTCACCGCTGCGGCTGAGCGGAAAAAAACTCGGCGTGCGGCGCCGCCCGCCGGCACTCGGCGAGCACAACGATGAAATCATCGATGCTGCCGATCCGCAAGCGGCGACCAGGTAACTAGGAGCAGACGCGATGGCAAATGCCGAACGCTTTCGCAGTTTCGTGCGTGATTTCACGACGCTGATCGAACCGGCCGCAGCGGACGAAACACACATTCTGGATCGTGGCGGCGAACTGCTGTCGCAACTGGTGAGCCATGACGACTGGCTGCCGGATGCATGTGCGCAGCCGCATCGCGACTACTACCAGCAGTACCTGCTGCACTGCGACCCGCTGGAACGCTTTTCGGTGGTGAGTTTCGTGTGGGGACCGGGACAGACGACGCCGGTGCATGACCACACGGTATGGGGCCTGGTCGGCGTGATGCGCGGCGCCGAGCTGTGCCGCCGCTACCGACCGCAAGGCGGCCGCCTGATCGCCGGCGAACAACAGAAGCTGATGCCGGGTGAAGTGGACCGGTTGTCGCCGGCGGCAGGCGACATTCACGATGTCGCGAATGCGTTCGGCGACCGCGTATCGATCAGCGTGCACGTCTATGGCGCCAATATCGGCGCGGTCAAACGCCACGTGTTCGATGCCTCCAGCGGCGCCGGCAAACCGTTCGTATCCGGCTATTCCAGCGCACTGATGCCGAACTTCTGGGACCGCTCGGCCGAAGTGCGTGCGACACTGCAGCGCGCCTGACGCGCCGCATTTCTCGCTGCGCCCGGCCATGAACGAAGAACTGATCCGAAGCTGCGAGCGCCACGTCACCCGTCTGACGCTCAACCGCCCGCACAAGGCGAACGCGCTCGACAGCGCGCTGATCGAAGCGCTGCTTGATGCGGTCGAGTACGCGTACACCGACGGCACGCGCCTGCTGGTGCTCGAAGGCCGCGATCGCAACTTCTCGGCCGGCTTCGATTTCACCGGCTATCAGCAGCAAAGCGAAGGCGAACTGGTGCTGCGCTTCATCCGCATCGAAACACTGCTGCAGCGGCTGTATCACGCGCCGTTCGCGACGCTGGCACTGGCGCACGGCCGCAATTTCGGCGCCGGCGTCGATATCATCGGCGCCTGCAGCCTGCGCGTCGCCGCACCCGACGCCACCTTTCGCATGCCCGGACTGCGCTTCGGCGTGGTGCTCGGCACGCGCCGTCTTGCCGCGCGCGTCGGTACCGACAAGGCGCGCGAACTGCTTGCCGGCAGCCGTACATTCGGCGCCGACGAAGCGCTTGGCATCAATTTCATCACCGGCGTCGCCGAGCCGTCGCAGTGGCCAGCGCTGATCACGCAGGCCGCGGCCGATGCAACCGCGCTACCTGCCGCCGCCGCCGCCGCCCTTGCGCGCCAGACGCTTGCCGACACCCGCGCCGACGACATGGCGGCGCTGGTGCACTCGGTCACCGTTCCCGGACTCAAGGAGCGCATCCGCATCTTTCGTGAAAGCAAATAGAGAGGAACCATGAGCAACGCATTGCCGAAGCACATGCAGGCGATATCGATCACCCAGTCCGGGGCCCCGGACGTGCTGCAGCTGGCGACGTTGCCGCTGCCCGAACCGAAGCCCGGAGAAGTGCTGATCAAGGTCGCGGCGGCCGGCGTCAACCGGCCCGATGTGCTGCAGCGCATGGGACGCTATCCGGTGCCGCCCGGTGCGTCGCCGCTGCTGGGCCTGGAAGTCGCCGGCACCGTCGCTGCGCTCGGCGACACCGGCAGCGGCTGGAAAATCGGCGACGCGGTATGCGCGCTGACGCCGGGTGGCGGCTATGCCGAGTACTGCGTTGCGCCGGCGTCAAACTGCCTGCCGCTGCCGCACGGCCTGACGGCGACACAGGCGGCGTCGTTGCCTGAAACCTTCTTCACGGTGTGGAGCAATGTTTTCGATCGCGGACAATTGCGCCCCGGCGAAACTTTCCTGGTCCAGGGCGGCGCCAGCGGCATCGGCGTCAGCGCAATCCAGATGGTGCACGCGCTCGGGCACCGCGTGTTCGCCACTGCCGGCAGCGACGACAAATGCCGCACCTGCGAGTCGCTGGGTGCCGAGCGCTGCGTCAACTACAAGACCGCCGATTTCGTCGAAGTCGTGAAATCGCTCACCGACGGGCGTGGCGTCGACGTCATCCTCGACATGGTCGGCGGTGACTATGTGCCGCGCGAGTTGGAACTGCTGGCCGACGATGGACGCCTGGTGTTCATCGCGTTTCTGCGCGGCCCGAAGAGCAATTTCGACATCAACCGGGTGATGCGGCACCGGCTGACGATCACCGGTTCGACGCTGCGGCCGCGTTCGGCCGAATTCAAGGCAGCGATCGCCCAGTCGCTGCGGCAGAAAATATGGCCGCTGATCGAGCGCGAACGCATCCGCGCGGTGGTGCACGCCACCTTCCCGCTTGCCGAAGCAGCCCGGGCACACGCCTTGATGGAATCCGGCCAGCACATCGGCAAGATCGTGCTGACGGTCGGCGCATAACAGCCGGCAAAACCGGGCCCCCAATCTGGGGGCATGCCGTCGTCGCCCAACTGACGTCATTCTGGCATGCTTCTTGATAGCAATTAGTGGAATATTAATCACAATATCGCAACAGGAAGCCGGCACGCCACCCAAAAACCGGGGGCGTAGCGGCGGCGGCGCCCGGAACGCCGCCTGTTGCGGGGGATTTGGGGATGGATTCACAGGCAATCTATACCAAGACTGCCAGAGGTATTTTCACTGTCAGAAGCCGGACCGTGCGGCTGCCACGTGCCGTAATGGAGGTATTTCTGGCGATAGACGGCAGATCGTCGCTGACGGAACTGGAGCAGCGTGTTGCCGGCGCCACCCAGCCGAAGCTCGTTGAAGCGATAGAACGGCTGCTGGCCGACGGCTACATCAGGCTCTTTTCCGGTGGCACAGCGGCGGCCGTCGCGGCAAATTCCGATCTCGATCTCGATTTCACTTCAAGCGAAGCGCTGAGCCGGCTGACCGTCGAGGTTGCAGCGCACAATCACGCTGCCGAGGAGGCCAGGGCCCGCGCCGAGGCCGACACACAAGCCGCGGCCGATGCGAAAGCGCGCCAGGAAACTCAGGCCCAGGCCCGCGCCGAAGCCGAATTGAAAGCGCAAGTCGAATCCGAAGCCCGCCTCAAGGCCGAAGCCCAGGCTCAGGCAGCCGCCGAGGCGCGGGCCCACGCCGAAGCCGAAGCCCGGGCCGCGACCGAAGCCAAGGCCCGGGCCGCAGCCGAATCGCGGATGGAGGCAGCGCTCGCCGAAAAAACCCGTGCCGAAGCCGAAGCCCGGGCGCGCGCCGCAAGCGAAGCTGCGGCACGGCAGGAAATCGCGGACAAGGCGGCAGCCGAGGCGCGGGCGCGGGCGGACGCCCAGGCCAGCGCGCACAGCGCCGCCGAAGCGCTGGCACACGCTGAAGCGGAAACGCGGGCGCGCACCACGCTGGAAACCCAGATGAGGGCTTTGCAGCAGGCGCTGGCGGAGGCGCAGGCACGAGCGGAAGCCGAAAGGCAGGCGCGCGCCAAGGCGGAAACAGACGCCAGGGAATACATCGAGCGCGAAACGCAGGCGCGCGCCGAGGCCGAGGCACGGGCACTGGCCGCCGAGCAGGCGGTCGCCCACACTCAGGCAATGGCGAAAACGGCGGAGCAGGCGCGCGCCAACGCCCAGGCGCGAGAGCACGAGCTGCTGCTTGCCAGGGCACGCGCCGAATCCTCCGCCACGGAAGAAGCCGAAGCGCGCGCGAACGCCAGCGCACAGGCGCTGATCCGGGCGGCCGAGGCCGCCAAGCAGGAAGCGATCACGCGTGCCGAAAGCGCACTGCTGGCACTCGACGAAGCCCGGGCGCAGGCGCGGCTGGAAGCCGATGCCCGCAACGCCGCCGAACAACGGTTGCGTTCCGAAACCGAGGCGCGCGAACGCCAGGAGCAGGAACACGCGCAGCGCGAACACGCGGCACAGGAAGAGCGGGCGGCCGCACAGGCGCGCGTCCGTGCGCAGCTGGCGGAACTGGAAGAACAGGCGCGCAACGCACGGACTGAAGCGGAATCGCGCGCCGCCACCGAAGCCGAGGCTCGCGCCGAAGCCGAAGCCCGTGCCGTTGAAGAACGGCGCGCCCGCATCATTGCGGAACACAACGCACACAGCGAGCGCATCGCGCGCGCAGCCGCCGAGGACCGCGCCAAAAGCGAAACGGTGACCCGGGTACTGCACGAAGCGCAACTGCGCGAACGCACGCAGGAAGAAATCGAGGCACGCGTGAACGAAACGCTCAAGGCCCGTGAACTGGCCGAAATGCAGGCCGACGCCAAAACACGGACGGAAGCCCAGGCACGCGCCGAAGCGGCCGCACGGGAACGCGAAGCCGAGGCAAAAGTTCGTGCAACGGCACCGGTGCGCCGGCGCAAGCGCTCGCCGCGATCGATCGCGCTCGCCGCGGCAGCCGTGTTCGCGATCGTGCTGCTCGCAGCAATCGCGTTATTCCAGTTCGTCCCGCTCTACGGTCTGATTCCGCAGCTACAGGCTTACCTGTCCCGCGAGCTCGGAATGCCGGTGACCATTGCCGACATGCAATACACGCTGCTGCCTTCCCCGCAACTGCAACTGCATCAGGTCGTGATCGGCGGCAATAACGACATGACGGTAAGCCGGCTGACCGTCGATGCTGCGCCGTGGGCGCTGCTCGGTGCGGGCGGGCACTTTTCGCATGCCGAGCTCGACGGGGTTCACACCGACGAACGCATCGTGGCGGCGCTGCCGGCATGGATCATGCCGCACGCCGCGCACACGCTGCATGTCGATCATCTCGTGCTGCGCGGCGTCAGGGTCGACCTGCCGCAAATAGACCTGCCGCCGCTGCGGATCGATGCCCGCTTCGACCACCGCGGCCGCCTCGCACGCAGCGTGTTCACAACCGACCAGCTTGCGGTCACATACGATGCGCGCACCGGCGCGCTGACCGTCCGCGCGCACGACTGGACGCCCCCGTCGGGGCCCGCGTTCACGTTTGACGACCTGGAAGTCGCGGCCCGGCTGGAACCGGGGCGCATCGTCGCCGACAGCGTCGATGGTACATTCGCGGACGGAAAGCTGACTGGCGGCGCGACACTGACATGGGCGGGTCCGCTTACGCTGGCCGGTCATTTCGCATTACAGGGCGCCAATCTCAAGGCAGTACTGCAGCCCTTCACGCGCCTGTTCAACGCCACCGGGACGCTCGATCTCAGCGGAACCTATGCACTGGCCGGCAGCAGCGTGCAGTCACTGTTCGTCCATCCGCGCGTGGATGCGCGCTTCACGATTGACCATGGTACGCTCGAGAACGTCGACATTCTGCGCGCGGCACGGCAGCCGCAGCACGAACACGTGCGCGGCGGCCGCACCACGTTCGACGAATTGAGCGGAACACTGAGTGCGGCGCAAGGCACGCTGCGCTTCGGAGCCATTCAGCTGCGCTCCGGGCCCATGAGCGCCAACGGCATACTCAGCGTAGCGGACGACTCGGCGCTCGCCGGCCACATCGCTTTCGAACTGCGTTCGCAGTCGATCGTTGCGGCACGTGCCAGCCTGGCCGTCGCCGGCAGCGTGCGTGATCCGGTGCTGCAGCGGAATTGAAAAACAGGATCGAAGATCGAGGATTGAGGATTGAGGATTGAGGATTGAGAAAATAAATATGGTGCGCCTTGGCGCACCATTATTTACTCCTCACCCCTCACTCCTTACTCCTCACGCACTTTGACCGGCTCTCAACGCGGCAATGCGCTCTTCCAGCGGAGGGTGCGACATGAACAGCCGCCCCAGTCCGCCACCGCCGCCGCTGATGCCGAACGCAGCCATCTGCTGCGGCAACTGCGGCTGCTCATAAGTCTGTTTGAGCCGCTCCAGCGCGCCGATCATCTTGTCGCGGCCGGCCAGCCGCGCGCCGCCGGCATCGGCGCGAAACTCGCGCTGGCGGCTGAACCACATCACGATGATGCTCGCCAGTATGCCGAGCACGATCTGCGCGATGATGCTGGTGATCCAGTACCCCGGCCCGACGCTGTCGCGATCCGATTTGAACACCACGCGGTCGACGATGAAGCCGACTACCCGCGACAGGAAGATGACGAAGGTATTGACCACGCCCTGGATCAGCGCCAGCGTCACCATGTCGCCGTTCGACACGTGCGTGATCTCGTGACCCAGCACTGCTTCCACTTCGTCCTTCGACATCGAATTGAGCAGGCCGCCGCTCACCGCCACCAGCGCGTGGTTGCGGCTCATGCCGGTCGCGAATGCGTTGGGCTCGGGGGCATCATAGATTGCAACGTCGGGCATGCCGATGCCGGCGTTGCGCGCGTGGCGCTGCACCGTCGCCACCAGCCATTGCTCGGCGGCGCTGGATGGCGTCGTAATCACGTGCGCGCCGGTCATCATCTTCGCCGACCACTTCGACATCGCCAGCGAAATCAGCGAACCGCCGAAACCGATCACCGCCGCGACCACCAGCAGTGCGCCGATATTCAGGCCCGATCCCGACTGCGCCAGCATCTGATCGACACCGAACAGATGCAGCACGATGCTCAGTACCAGCAGGACCGCGACGTTGGTCACGACAAACAGGAAAATGCGCTTCATGCGAAAGTCTCCAGAGGTGGATGGCTCACGCCTTAAATGGGGCCGGAAAGCGTCACTTCAACGGCCGGCATCATACCAGAGCGGCTAAATTTTGCATCGGCTCCCGAGCTGCACCCGCGCCCGCCAGCGGGACGGTGCGGTTTACCGGAAGAGCGGTTGATTGGGTATTACGAAACAGGTTTTTACCAGTCGGCATCGATGCTCCGCTCCGCCCAGCCCGGCGTTTACTTCTCGCTTTCGACCAGTCCTTTCACGAACCACTTCTGCATCAGGATCACCACCAGCGCCGGCGGCAGCATCGTCAGCACCGTCGTCGCCATCACGATGTTCCATTCGGTGGCCGCATCGGCGCCGCCTATCATCCGCTTGACGCCGATCACCACGGTCGTGATGTCGCGGCTGTTCGTTATCAGCAGCGGCCACAGATACTGGTTCCAGCCGTAAATGAACAGAATGACGAACAGCGCCGCGATGTTGGTCTTCGACAGCGGCAGCAGGATATCGAAGAAAAACCGCAGCGGCCCGGCGCCGTCGATGCGCGCCGCCTCGGTCAGCTCTTCCGGCACCGTCAGAAAAAACTGGCGAAACAGAAAGGTCGCGGTCGCCGATGCGATCAGCGGCAGGATCAATCCCTGGTAGGTGTTGATCATGCCGAGATCGGACACCACCTTGTAGGTCGGAAAGATACGCACCTCGACCGGTAGCATCAGTGTGATGAAAATCATCCAGAAGAAAATCCGGCGCAGCGGGAAGCGAAAATAGACGACGGCAAACGCCGAAATGATCGAAATGACGATTTTGCCGAGCGCAATGCCGAGCGCCATGATCAGGCTGTTTTCCATCATCGTCGCGACCGACGGCGTGCCGCGCGCGGCGAGGCCCTCGGCCAGCGCCTGCCCGTAATTGCCGACGGCCTCCGCTCCCGGCAGCAGCGACATCGGCCCCGCCAGAATCTGGTCCGCCGTCTGCGTCGAGGCGACCACCGTCACATAAACCGGAAATAGAATGATCGCCGCGCCGACCAGCAGCAGCAGATGCGTAGTCACGTAATGCCACAGGCGCCGTGCGTTCATGCGTACGTCACCCGGCGCTCGACGAAACGGAACTGGATGATCACCAGCGTCACAACGATTGCCATCAGGATCACTGACTGGGCCGCCGATCCGCCCAGATCCAGTCCCTGAAAGCCGTCGTGATAAACCTTGTAGACCAGGATGTTGGTCGCCTCCGCAGGCCCGCCCTGGGTGATCGCGTCGATGACCCCGAAGGTGTCGAAAAACGCGTACACCATGTTGATCACCAGCAGAAAGAACGTGGTCGGTGACAGCAATGGAAAAACAATGGTCCAGAAGCGCTTCACCGGTCCCGCGCCGTCGATCGCCGCCGCTTCAATCAGCGATTTCGGAATCGACTGCAGCCCGGCCAGAAAGAACAGGAAGTTGTAGCTGATGTGCTTCCACACCGCCGCCACCACGCACAGAAACAGTGCCTGACCACTGTTGAGCAGATAATTCCAGTGAACGCCGAGCCGACCCAGCCAGTCGGCGATGATGCCGACGGTCGGATTGAACAGAAACAGCCACAGCACGCCGGCGATCGCGGGCGACACCGCATACGGCCAGATGATGCAAATCTTGTAGATGCCGAGACCGCGCAGCGGCCGGTTGGCCAGCACCGCGAGCGCCAGCGAGATCGCAATGCCGGAAACCGCGACCGCGACACTAAAGACGAACGTCACGCGAAACGAATGGACGTACGCCGGATCGTGGAACAGCGCGATGAAATTGGTAAGCCCGGCGAAACGCGGATTGAGGCCGAATGCGTCTTCGACCAGCACCGACTGATACAGTGCCTGCGCCGCCGGCCACACGAAAAACACCACCGTGACGCCGATCTGCGGCCCGATCAGCAGATACGGCAGCCAGCGGTTTCCGAATATCGAGCGTTTCTCTGCCAATGCGCCTCCCGCTGCAGACTAACGCCATGTAAAAAACTGAACCGCAGAGGGCGCCGAGGATACGCAGCGGAAAATTCAATTTGAAAGCAGGTGTAACCGTGCATCACATTATTGTGAACCGTTCCGTCAGAGTGAACGTGCCACACTCTTGCAGGCCTGACGACTTGCTTGCAATGTTTTCCCTGCGTTCCTTTGCGACCTCTGCGTCTCCGCGGTTATGAATTTTTCAACAGTTGCTCCGCCGCTGGCCTCACTTGTTCGCCGCCGCAAACTTGGCGAGCCACGTGTCGCCTCTCGACACCGCTTCGTCGAGCCCCTGCTTTGCGGTTTTCTTGCCGCTCCACACTGCCTCGAGCTGATCGTCGATCACGCTGCGGATTTGCAGGAAATTGCCGAGCCGCAGCCCCTTGCTGTTCGCGGTGGGCGCTTTGTTGTTGAGCTCGCGGATGCCGACGTCGACCGACGGTAGCTGGTCCAGCTTGCCCTGCTTCTTGAGCAGGTCGAATGCCGCCTTCGTGACCGGAAGATAGCCGGTTTTCTCTGCCCACTCCGCCTGCACCGCAGGCGTGGACAGATAGGCGAAGAATTTCGCCACGCCCTTGTAGACGTCCTTCGGCTGGCCAGCCATCACCCACAGCGTGGCACCGCCGATGATGGTGTTCTGCGGCGCCCCCTTGACGTCGGGATAGTACGGCAGCGGCGCCACGCCGAATTTGAACTTGGCGCGGGAGACGATCTTGCCATAGGCGCCGGACGAGCTGGTGAGCATCGCGCACTTGCCGCTGATCATCATTGCCTCGGGACCGGAATGGCGCCCGCCATAGACGAACAGACCCTCGCTGTGCCACTTCGCGAGATTCGTGATATGGCGCACCTGCAGCGGGCCGTTGAAGCGGAGTCTGGTGTTCAATCCGCCGAAACCGTTGTGATTGGACGCAAACGGCAGATTGTGCCAGGCACTGAAGTTCTCGAGCTGGATCCACGACAGCCACGCCGTGGTGAACGGGCATGACACGCCTGCCGCCTTCAGCTTTTCGGCGTCCTTCGCAAATTCGGGCCAGGTTGCGGGCGGCTTGGCGGTATCCAGGCCGGCTTTCGCGAAGGCGTCCTTGTTGTAATAGAAAACCGGCGTCGAAATATTGAACGGCAGCGACAGCATGCGGCCGTGGCTGTCACTGAAGTAAGTGCGGATCGCCGGGATGTACGCGTTCGGATCGAACTTCTCGCCGCCCTCCTTCATCACCTTGTATACCGGCACGATCGCGCCCTTCGCCGCCATCATCGTTGCCGTGCCGACTTCAAATACCTGCAGGATGGCCGGCGCCTTGCCGGCGCGGAACGCGGCGATCGCCGCCGCCATCGAATCGGCGTAACCGCCCTTGAACACCGGGACGATCTTGTAGTCGCTCTGGCGCGCATTGAAATCGGTCGCGATCTTGTTGAGCTCCTTGCCGAGCGCGCCGGTATTCGAATACCACCACTGGACTTCGGTCACCGCATGTGCACCCGGCGCGAGGCCGAGCGCGAGTACCGCAACAACGATCAGACTGGCGTAACGACTCATTTTTTTCCTCCCGAGTAAAGGCACGTCCACCGGCTCAGGCGTCCGGCGGCAAAGCGCCGGCACCGTCACCCCTCCGCCGGTTGCCGTTGATGTTATCCGGCGGCAGCCGGATCGAGGCGTTTGCCTCCCTGCGCATCGAAGAAATGCAACTGCTGATGATCGATGTCGAGCGGCACGGTTTCGTTCATCTCGACCCGTTGCCCGCCCGGCAGCCGCACCACGAACGGTGCCCCACCCAGCGTTCCATGCACCAGCGTATCGGCCCCCAGCGGCTCGACGATTTCGGCGTTGAGCCGGATATTGGCGGTTGCGCCGTCGTGCCATGCAAGATGCTCGGGCCGCATGCCGACGACGACGTCGCGCCCTTGCCAGCCGGCCAGCGCCGGGCCGGGCAGCGGCAGCGCGGTGCCATCGCCGAGCGTGAGCGTGGTGCCGCCGGAATTGATCGTGCCGTGCACCAGATTCATTGCCGGTGAGCCGATGAAGCCGGCGACGAACAGGCTTTCCGGACGAGCATACACTTCCATCGGTGCACCGATCTGCTCCACGTGCCCGCCGTTCATCACCACCACCCGGTCGGCCAGCGTCATGGCCTCGACCTGGTCGTGTGTGACGTAGACGCTGGTGGTCGGCACGCGGGTATGCAGCTTCTGGATCTCGAAACGCATCTGCACCCGCAATTGCGCATCGAGGTTCGACAGCGGCTCGTCGAACAGGAACACCTTGGGCTCGCGCACGATCGCGCGTCCCATCGCGACGCGCTGGCGCTGTCCGCCCGAGAGCTGCCCCGGCTTGCGTTCGAGCAAATCCTGCAGCCCGAGAATTTCGGCCGATGCACGCACCCGGCGCTCGATTTCCGCTTTCGACATGCGGCGCATCTTCAGCCCGTACGCCATGTTGCGATAGACGCTCATGTGCGGATACAGCGCATAGTTCTGAAACACCATCGCGATGTCGCGGTCCTTCGGCTCAAGCGTCGTGACATCGCGGCCGCCGATCTGGATCAATCCGCCGGTTGCGGTTTCGAGCCCGGCGATGATGCGCAGCAGCGTGGTCTTGCCGCAGCCCGACGGCCCGACCACCACTGCAAATTCGCCGTCCTCGATCACGACGTTGACGTCATCGAGTGCGCGATGCGATCCGAACAGCTTGCGGATGCCGATGATTTCCAGTTTTGCCATTACTTCTCGCTTTCGATCAGGCCCTTGACGAACCATTTCTGCATCAGCACCACGACCAGTCCCGGCGGCACCATCGCCAGCATCGCCGCGGCCATCACCAAGTGCCACTCCACCACCACGTCGCTGCTGCCGCCCATCATGCGCTTCACGCCGACCACCACCGTGTACATGTCGATGCTGTTGGTGATCAGCAGCGGCCACAGGTACTGGTTCCAGCCGTAGATGAACATGATCACGAACAGCGCCGCGATGTTGGTCTTCGACAGCGGCAGCAGGATGTCGATGAAAAACCTGACCGGCCCGGCGCCGTCGATGCGCGCTGCTTCGGCCAGTTGATCCGGAATCGTCAGGAAGAACTGGCGGAACAGAAAGGTCGCGGTCGCTGATGCGATCAGCGGCAGGATCAGCCCCTGGTAGGTGTTGATCATGCCGAGATCGGACACCACCTTGTAGGTCGGAAAGATGCGCACCTCGACCGGCAGCATCAGCGTAATGATGTGGAACAGCCTGGTGATGGCGCTCGGTATCTCGATCGGCAAGATACTGATCTCGATCATCTCGGCATTTGCGTTCGTGTATTTCCGTTTTCCGCTGCGCAAGCTTTTTTTCTGGCTGATTTTCATCACACTGATGCTGCCGGTCGAGGTGCGCATCTTTCCGACCTACAAGGTGGTGTCCGATCTCGGCATGATCAACACCTACCAGGGGCTGATCCTGCCGCTGATCGCATCAGCGACCGCGA
>DASSON010000052.1:0-16499 GCA_035700525.1 Burkholderiales bacterium | reverse complement strand
TTCCGCGCTCAGCGGCGTTGCCACGTCTTCCAGCGACTTGCGCTCGGCGGCGACACCGCACAGCAGCGCGATCAGCGCGGCGGCTAGCATCAGTGCCGCGCCGATGACATAGCCGGCGAACACCGCTTCGCGGCTGCCGCTGGCGATCAGCGCGCCGAACAGCGCCGGTGCGACGAAGCCGCCGGCGCCGGTACCGATCGCATAGAACACCGAGATCGCGATCGCGCGCATTTCGAGCGGAAAAATTTCGCTGACCGTCAGATACGCCGAGCTCGCTGCGGCTGACGCCAGGAAAAAGATCGCCGACCAGCACAGCGTCTGCGTGGTCGCGTCGAGCCAGCCGCGAGTGAATGCGTAGCCGGCGGCGAGCAGACCGAGCGCTGACAGTCCGTAGGTTGCGGTGATCATCTGCCGCCGGCCGACACTGTCGAACAATGGTCCGAGCAGCAGCGGGCCGAGGAAATTGCCGAGCGCGAACGGCAGGATATAGAGTCCTACGCGATCGTCGGCGACGCCGTAGAAACGCGTCAGCACCAGCGCGTAGGTGAAGAAGATCGCGTTGTAGAAAAATGCCTGCGACACCATCAGCGCGAAGCCGAGCAGTGCGCGACTGCGCCGGCGCGTGAACAGCACGTGTGCAATCTCGCGCCATGACGGTGGCGGCCTGACCCGGATCGCGAGTGTTGCCGCGCTTTGCGGCAACGGACCGTGAGATGCTGCGACCTCGGCTTCGATCGCGGCGACCTGGGCTTCCGCCTGTTCGGCGCGGCCGCGGGTCAGCAGCCAGCGCGGACTTTCCGGCAGGTGGCGCCGCACCAGCAGGATCGCGACGGCCAGCAGCGCGCCGAGCGCAAACGCCAGGCGCCAGCCGACGTTCGGCGCAAAATAGCGCGGATCGAGCAGCGGCAGGCTGATGGCGGCGCCCACAGCCGCACCGACCCAGAAACTGCCGTTGATTGCGAGATCGACGCGGCCGCGCACCCGCGCCGGAATCAGTTCGTCGATCGCCGAATTGATCGCGGCATATTCGCCGCCGATCGCGAAACCAGTGGCAAAACGGCACGCGGCGAACGATGCGAAGTTGAACGAGAACGCCGTCAGCACGGTGGCGATCGCATAGACCGCCAATGTGATCAGGCACAGTTCCCGGCGTCCGATGCGGTCGGCGAGCCGTCCGAAATAGAGCGCGCCGCATACCGCGCCGGCAACATAGAGTGAACCGGCCCAGCCGACTTCGATGGCCGACAGCGCGAGCGTGCTGTCGCGCTGCAGGACGCTGCCGATCGAGCCCACGACCGTGACTTCGAGGCCGTCGAGTATCCATGTGATGCCGAGCGCGATCACCACGCGCCAGTGCCAGCGCGACCACGGCAGCGCGTCGAGCCGGCCCGGAATGCCGGTGCGGATCACGGAAGCGGGATGCAGGCAGTCGGATGTCGGCACGGAGATTGCAGATCGATAGCGGCTTCTTGTAAGTTATACATATGCTACAGTGATCGAAACTCTTGCTGTAGTTTTGTTGTCTTCTCTGGACACGCTGCATCGGCGGCCCATCGCGATGCGTTGCGCATGACCGTTCAAAAAAAGGAAGCACGATCCGGCGCGTGAAAACCATACTGACCGATCAGGATGTCTACCTGTTCAAGGAAGGCACTCATTCGCGGCTGTACGACAAGCTGGGCGCTCACGCCGATGGAACCGGCACGCGCTTCGCCGTATGGGCGCCGAATGCCGCCGCGGTATCTGTCATCGGCGATTTCAACGACTGGAGCAAGGACGCGCATCCGTTGACGCCGCGCGCGGACGGCTCCGGCATCTGGGAACGCATGATTCCGGAAGCCGGGTTGGGCGCGCTGTACAAGTATCACATCGTGTCGAATCACGGCGGCTACCGCGTCGACAAGCGCGATCCGTTCGCCTTTTACTGCGAGATCCCGCCGGCCACCGGCGCTATCGTTTGCCATCTCGATTACGACTGGAGCGATGCGCAGTGGATGGCGCAGCGCGCCCGCGCCAACGCGCTCGATGCGCCGTGGTCGATTTACGAGCTTCACCCCGGGTCGTGGCGCCGCGTTCCGGACCAGGGCAACCGTTTCCTGACCTGGCGCGAACTGGCGCCGCTGCTCGTCGAGCACATGCTCGCCACCGGCTTTACCCACGTCGAGTTGATGCCGGTGATGGAGCATCCGTTCTATGGCTCGTGGGGCTACCAGACCACCGGCTATTTCGCGCCGACCGCGCGCTACGGTACGCCGCAGGACTTCATGTTCTTCGTCGACTACCTGCACCGCCGCGGCATCGGCGTGATTCTCGACTGGGTGCCGTCGCATTTCCCGAACGACGAACATGGACTTGCGTATTTCGACGGCACGCATCTGTTCGAGCATGCCGATCCGAAGCAGGGCTATCATCCGGAATGGCACAGTTGTGTGTTCAATTACGGGCGCAACGAAGTGCGGGCATTCCTCACCAGCAGCGCGCTGTTCTGGCTCGAGCACTACCATGTCGACGGCATCCGCGTCGATGCGGTGGCGTCGATGCTCTATCTCGATTACGGACGCACGGCCGGGCAGTGGATTCCGAACCGTTTCGGCGGACATGAAAACCTGGAGGCGATCGGCTTCATCCGCCAGCTCAACGAATCGGTGTACCGCGAGTTTCCGGATGTGCAGACGATTGCCGAGGAATCGACCGCGTGGCCGCAGGTATCGCGCCCGACGTATCTCGGCGGGCTCGGCTTCGGCATGAAATGGAACATGGGCTGGATGCACGACACGCTCGAATATTTCGCGAACGATCCGATCCACCGCAAATACCATCATGACCGGCTCACGTTCAGCCTGTGGTACGCGTTCTACGAGAATTTCGTGCTGCCGCTGTCGCATGACGAAGTGGTTTACGGCAAGCGCGCGCTGCTCGGCAAGATGCCGGGCGACGACTGGCGGAAGTTCGCGAACCTGCGCGCGCTCTACGGCTACATGTGGGGACATCCGGGGAAAAAACTGCTGTTCATGGGGGGCGAGTTCGGACAGTGGGACGAATGGCAGCACGAAAAAAGCCTGGACTGGCATCTGCTCCAGTATCCGAATCACCAGCGGCTGCAGCGCTGGATCGGCGATCTGAACCGACTGTACCGCGGCGAGCCGGCGCTCCATCGGCAGGATTTTTCGAATGAAGGCTTCGAGTGGATGGACTGCAGCGATTGGGAGCAGAGCATCATCACCTTCGTGCGGCGCACCGGCGGGAATGAGGCGGACACCGTCCTGGTGGTGTGCAACTTCACGCCGGTGATGCGCAACAATTACCGCGTCGGCGTGCCGCACGGCGGCTTCTGGAAGGAGCTGCTGAACAGCGACGCGGTCGAGTACGGCGGCAGCGGTCAGGGCAATCTCGGCGGCGCGGAAGCGGCGCCGCAGCCTTTCGGCAGTCAGGCGCACTCACTGGCGCTGACGCTGCCGCCGCTGTCGGTGATGTTTTTCAAGGGCGCCGGCGATGCCGCGTGAGTCGAAAAAAAGCGGCAAGACGCGATCCGCGGTGGTGACGCCGGTCGAAGCCGGCCGCAGGCGCGTCGCGATCGAGGCGGTGACGCCGCAGATCGAAGGCGGACGCTTCGCGGCGAAGCGCGTGGCGGGTGAAGCGGTGATCGTCGAGGCTGACATCTTCACCGACGGCCATGACGCGACTGCGGCGGAGCTGCTGTGGCGCCGCGCCGCCGACCGCGATTGGCAGCGCGCGCCGATGCTGCTGTTCGACAACGATCGCTGGCGTGGCGAATTCCCGGTGGCGCACACCGGGCGCTGGCTTTATACGGTGCGCGGCTGGGTGGACGCGTTTGCATCGTGGCGCAACGATCTCGAAAAGCGCCGCGCGGCAAATCAGGGCGGGCCGGACCTGGCGCTGGCGTTTCTCACCGGCGCCGCGCTGATCGAGCGCGCGGAAAAAAAAGTGTCGAAGGCGGACGCCAGAATTCTCGCTGCCATGCGCGAACGGCTGGCAGGCAGCGCCGACGATGACGAGAAGTTTGCGGCCGCGCAGGATGCGGCGTTGGCCGAAATCATGGCCGGCGTCCGCGACGAGGATCTGATCACCACCTACGCACCGGAACTGGCGGTGACGGTCGAGCGCGAGCGCGCACGTTACGGCGCGTGGTACGAAATGTTTCCGCGCTCCACGCGGGCCGACGGTACGCCCGGCACGTTCGACGACTGCATCGCGCGCGTGCCGTATGTTGCCGGAATGGGTTTCGACGTGCTCTATCTGCCGCCGGTTCATCCGATCGGCAGCACCCACCGCAAGGGCCGCAACAACGCAGAAACCGCGGCGCCCGGCGATGTCGGCAGCCCGTGGGCGATCGGCTCCGCCGACGGCGGCCACAAGGCGATCGATCCGGCGCTCGGCACGCTGGCCGATTTCCGCCGGCTGGTCGCGGCGGCGCGTGCGCACGATCTCGAAATCGCGCTCGATATCGCGTTCCAGTGCTCGCCCGATCATCCGTACGTACGCGAGCATCCGCAATGGTTTCGCCAGCGTCCTGACGGCAGCATCCAGTTTGCCGAGAATCCGCCGAAGAAATACCAGGACATCTACCCGTTCGATTTTGAGTGCGACGACTGGCGGGCGTTGTGGGAAGAGCTGAAGAGCGTGTTCCTGTTCTGGATCGGCGAAGGTGTGCAGATATTCCGGGTCGACAATCCGCACACCAAGCCTTTTCCGTTCTGGGAATGGGTGATCGCGGAAATCCGGCGCGATCACCCGGACACGATTTTTCTGGCGGAGGCGTTCACGCGGCCGAAGGTCATGCATCGTCTGGCGCGGCTCGGCTTCTCGCAGTCCTACACCTACTTCACGTGGCGCAACACGAAGCACGAGCTGACCGAATATTTCACCGAGCTGACGCAGGACCGCAGCCGCGAATATTTCCGGCCCAACGTATGGCCCAATACGCCGGACATCCTGCACGAGTATCTGCAGTTCGGCGGCCGTCCCGCGTTTCTGGCGCGGCTCGCGCTGGCAACGACACTGAGTGCGAACTATGGCATCTACGGCCCGGCATTCGAGCTGTGCGAAGATCGTGCGCGCGAGCCCGGCAGCGAGGAATATCTGAACTCCGAGAAGTATGAGATCCGGCGCTGGGACGTGTCACGCAACGACAGCCTGCGCGACGTCGTCGCGCGCATCAATGCGATCCGCCGCGACAATCCTGCGCTGCACAGCGACTGGAGCCTGCGCTTCCACGCGGTCGACAATGACGTCATCATCGCCTACAGCAAATGCACGCCCGACCGTTCGAATATCGTGATCGCGGTGGTCAATCTCGATCCGCACCATGTGCAGTCCGGATGGCTTGACCTGCCGCTGGACGCATTCGATCTGGCACCGGATCAGCCGTACCAGATGCACGACCTGCTGTCCGGCGCGCGCTACATCTGGCAGGGGCCGCGCAATTTCGTGCAGCTCGATCCGCAGATCCTGCCG
Organism: Burkholderiales bacterium; assembly: GCA_035700525.1. Taxonomy (GTDB): domain Bacteria; phylum Pseudomonadota; class Gammaproteobacteria; order Burkholderiales; family JBDZVW01; genus JBDZVW01. Next base: position 11,024 of record DASSON010000052.1, on the reverse strand, counting down.
GCGCACGTGTTCGGACTGTGCCGGCGCGTGCCCAACGAACGCGATTTCGACGCCTTCATATGATCGGACGGTAACGGCACAATGACTGGAAACAAAACGCCCGCCCCGCTGACGGATGATCCGCTGTGGTACAAGGACGCGATCATCTACGAGCTTCACGTCAAGACGTTCTTCGACAGCAACAACGACGGCATCGGCGATTTCCCGGGACTGCTGTCACGGCTGGACTACCTGCAGGAGCTCGGCGTCAACACGTTGTGGCTGCTGCCGTTCTATCCGTCACCGATGCGCGACGATGGCTACGACATCGCCGATTACCGCAACATTGCGCCGGAGTACGGTACCCGTTCCCAGTTCCGTGCATTCCTGCGCGAGGCGCACCGGCGCGGCCTGCGCGTGATCACCGAGCTGGTGATCAATCATACGTCCGACCAGCATCCGTGGTTCCAGGCGGCGCGGCGTGCACCCGCCGGCTCGGTGAAACGCGACTACTACGTGTGGAGCAGCACCAACAAGAAATATTCGGGCACCCGCATCATCTTCACCGACACCGAGACGTCGAACTGGACCTGGGACACGGAAGCCAAGGCCTATTTCTGGCACCGCTTCTTCTCGCATCAGCCCGACCTGAATTTCGACAATCCGCACGTGGTGCGGGCGGTGCTGCGCAACATGAATTTCTGGTTCGACATGGGCGTCGACGGCATGCGGCTCGACGCCATTCCGTACCTGATCGAACGCGAGGGCACCAACAACGAAAACCTGGCCGAAACCCACGCGGTAATCCGCGACCTGCGCGCGAAGCTCGACGCGCGCTATAAAAACCGGATGTTTCTGGCCGAGGCCAACCAGTGGCCGGAAGACGTGCGCGAATATTTCGGCGACGGCGACGAATGCCACATGGCCTACCATTTTCCGCTGATGCCGCGCATTTACATGGCGGTGGCGCAGGAGGACCGTCACCCGATCGTCGAAATCATGCGCCAGACGCCCGACATTCCGGACAACTGCCAGTGGGCGATTTTCCTGCGCAATCACGACGAGCTGACGCTGGAAATGGTGACCAGCCGCGAGCGCGACTATCTTTATCAGATGTACGCGGCCGATCCGCAGGCGCGCATTAATATCGGCATCCGGCGGCGGCTGGCGCCACTGATGGATAACGACCGCCAGAAGATCGAGCTGGTGACCTTTCTGCTGATGTCGATGCCGGGCTCGCCGATCATCTACTACGGTGACGAAATCGGCATGGGTGACAACATCTATCTCGGCGACCGCAACAGCGTGCGCACGCCGATGCAGTGGAGTCCGGACCGCAACGCCGGCTTTTCGCGCGCCGATCCGCAGCGGCTGTATCTGCCAGCCAACATGGACGCCAGCTACGGCTACCAGGCCGTCAACGTCGAATCACAGTTGCGCAACCCGTCGTCATTGCTGAACTGGATGCGGCGCGCGATCACGGTGCGCAAGAGCCACCGCGCACTGGGACGCGGCAGCATCCAGTTTCTGGGCGCCGGCAATCGCAAGATTCTCGCCTACGTGCGCGAATTCGAGGACGAGATCATCCTGTGCGTCGCCAATCTGTCGCACACACCGCAGGCGGTCGAGCTGAATCTTGCGCCGTACAAGGGGCGCGTGCCGGTCGAGGTCGGCGGTCGCACGCCGTTTCCGCCGATCGGCGAGCTGCCGTATTTTCTGACGCTGCCGCGCTACGGTTATTACGGCTTCCGTCTCGCCACCGACGCCGCGGTGCCGAGCTGGCACGAGGAGCGGCTGGCAAGCAGCGAACTGCCGGTGCTGGTGATGCTCGAAGGGCTGCGCACGTTTTTCATGCACAACACGGGCCCCGCGAATGAAGTGCGGCGCGCGATCGCGGGACGCACGCGCGAGCAGTTGCAGCGCGAAGTGCTGGGGCCGTACCTGTCCGGCAAGCGCTGGTTCGGCGCGAAAGGCAGCGCGATCGAACGTATCGAAATCGTCGAGGATGGGGAATGGAAACACGGTGACGACAGCTGGCTGCTGGCGGTGATCCGCGTGTATTGCACCGGCATCGATTCACAGGACTATTTCATGCCGATGGCGATTGCGTGGGGCGACAACGACGACGAGCGGCTGCGCCTGCTCGGTGCGTGGACGCTGGCGAAAGTACGGCAGCGCGAGCGTGTCGGCATTCTTTACAGCGGTTTCGGCGACGATGCGTTCTGCCGCGCGCTGGTGGCGGCAATGGGTGAGAATCTGGAGCTGCCGTTCGCCGCCGGCAAGCTGCGCTTTTCGTCGACGCCGGCCTACGCCGGCCTTGCCGCCGCCATCGACGGCGAAATTCACCGTCCGGCGCTGGAACAAAGCAACCTGGGCGTGTTTTTCGGCAGCGCGCTGTACCTGAAGAGTTACCTGCGGATGCGGCCCGGCCTCAATCCGGAGATCGAGATGGGGCGGTTTCTGACGCAGGAATCGCCGTTTTCCCATGCCGCGCCGGTTGCCGGCGCACTCGAGTACGAACGCGACGACGGCACGGTGATCGCACTGGCACTGCTGTCGGGCTACGTCGAAAACCAGGGCAGCGGCTGGGATTACACAATCGAGTATCTGCGGCGTTCGTTCGAGGTCAGCGTCGCCGACGGCGTTCCGACAACCGTGGCCGACGAGGAACAGGGCAGTCCGCACGCCGGCTTTCTGTCGCTGGTAGCGACGCTGGCGCGGCGCACCGCCGAACTGCATCAGGCGCTCGGCCGCACGACCGGCAATCGCGCTTTCGATCCGGAGCCGATCACGGCGTCCGATATCGAAGCGTGGACGCGGCACACCGCGGACGAACTGGCGCTGACGCTCGAACTGCTGGCATCACGCCGTGAGGCGCTGGCGGAGGACCTGCAGGCGCCGGCGGCACAGCTGCTGGCGGCACGCGCGGCGCTGGACGAGTATGTCGCGTCGCTGCTGCCGGCAGCGATCGCTGCCGCGAAAACGCGCTATCACGGCGACTACCATCTGGGGCAGGTGCTGCTTGCCGAAAATGATTTCGTGATCGTCGATTTCGAGGGTGAGCCGGCACGGCCGCTGGCGGAGCGACGCGCGAAGCATTCACCGTTGCGCGACGTCGCCGGCATGCTGCGCTCGTTCAGCTACGCCGCGGCATTCGCGCTGCGGCGCCATGCCGAGGCGCCTGCCGGCGAGCATGCGACCGTCGAGCCGCACCTCGAAGGCTGGGAGCGCGAAACCGCCGCGGCGTTTCTCGACACTTATCGCGAGACCATCGGTGACTGCGCATCGTATCCCCGCGATGCCGAACAGGCGCGCCGGCTGATTGCGCTGTTCACGCTCGAAAAGGCACTTTACGAGCTGCGCTACGAAATCAACAACCGGCCGGACTGGATCGGCGTTCCGCTCGGCGCGCTGGTGCGGCTGGCGCAGGTGATCACGGCCGACGGGACTGATCGGGCGCTGGATCATGTCGAGCCGGCGACGAAAACCGTCGACGAAGGCAACGCATGACATCCGCATTGACGAAGGCTGAAGCGGACAGCGCGATGACCTGTCAACGATCGGGAGCCGGCGTATGACGGACGACAGCCGCTACATTCGCGACAGCCGCAATGCGGTCTGGCCGGGCGAGCCGTATCCGCTGGGAGCGACGTGGGACGGCGAAGGCGTCAACTTCGCGCTGTTTTCGGAGCACGCGACGAAGGTCGAACTGTGCCTGTTCGACAACAAGGGCCGGCGCGAGATCAAGCGCATTGCGTTGCCGGAGCAGACCGACCGCGTGTGGCACGGTTATCTGCGCAACGCGCGGCCGGGCCTGCTCTACGGCTATCGCGTGCATGGGCCGTACGAGCCGCAGCACGGCCATCGCTTCAATCACAACAAGCTGCTGCTCGATCCGTACGCGAAGGACATCGTCGGCGACGTCCGCTGGAGCGACGCGCATTTCGGCTATCGTGTCGGCAGCCCGCACCAGGATACGTCGTTCGACCGCCGCGATGATGCGTCCGGCATGCCGCGCTGCCGGGTCGTCGATCCCGCGTTCACCTGGGGCAGCGACCGTCCGCCGCACACGCCGTTGAATCAGACGATGATCCTGGAGCTGCACGTGAAGGGATTCACGGTGCGCCATCCCGACGTGCCGCCCGAAGTGCGCGGTACCTATGCCGGGCTGTGCACCGATGCGGCGATCGGGCATTTGCAGCAACTGGGCGTCACCGCGGTCGAGTTGCTGCCGGTCCATACCTTCGTCGACGACCGGCGCCTGGTGCAGAACGGATTGCGCAATTACTGGGGCTATAATTCGATCGGCTTCATGGCGCCGGAGGCGCGCTACTCGGCGAGCGGCTCGATCAAGGAATTCAAGACCATGGTCAAGACGCTGCACTCGGCCGGCATCGAGGTGATTCTCGACGTGGTTTACAACCACACCGCCGAGGGCAACGAGATGGGGCCGACGCTGTGTTTCCGCGGCATCGACAACGCCGCCTATTACCGCCTGTCGCCCGACGATCCGCGCCGCTACATCGACTATACCGGCACCGGCAACACGCTCAACATGCGCCACCCGCGGGTGCTGCAGCTGATCATGGACAGCCTGCGCTACTGGGTGCTGGAAATGCACGTCGACGGTTTCCGCTTCGACCTGGCGGCGGCGCTGGCGCGCGAGCTGCACGAGGTGGACCGCCTCGGCGCGTTCTTCGACATCATCCACCAGGATCCGGTGCTGTCGCAGGTAAAGCTGATCGCGGAGCCGTGGGATCTCGGCGAAGGCGGCTACCAGGTCGGCAATTTTCCGGTGCGCTGGGCGGAATGGAACGACCGCTACCGCGACGCGGTGCGTGCCTACTGGAAGGGCGACGGCGGCCAGATCGGCGAGCTCGCGTACCGCATCACCGGCTCCAGCGATCTTTACGCGTCGAGCGGCCGCCGGCCGTACGCCAGCATCAATTTCGTCACCGCGCATGACGGCTTCACGCTGCATGACCTGGTCAGCTACAACGACAAGCACAACGAAGCCAACCTGGAGGACAACCGCGACGGCAACAACAACAACCTGAGCTGGAATTGCGGTGTCGAGGGGCCGACCGACGATCCGCAGATCAACGCGCTGCGCGAACGGCAGAAACGCAATTTCATCGCGACGCTGCTGCTGTCGCAGGGTGTGCCGATGCTGCTGGCCGGCGATGCGATCGGGCGCACGCAGCACGGCAACAACAACGGCTATTGCCAGGACAACGAGCTGAGCTGGCTCGATTGGGACTTGACGCCGGAGAAACGCACGCTGTTCGCGTTCGCGCGGCGCGTGGTGCGGCTGTGGCGCGACCATCCGGTGTTCCGCCGCCGCAGCTTTTTCCAGGGACGTCCGATCAAGGGCGGCGACATCAAGGACATCCTGTGGCTGAATCCGGACGGCCAGGAAATGAGTGATGAAAAATGGAACCAGTCGTCGGCGCGCTGCCTCGGTTTTTTTCTGTCCGGAGACGGTGTCGTGGAACCGGACCGCCAGGGCCGGCCGCCGCATGACGAGAGCTTCCTGGTGCTGCTCAACGCCGGCCATGAAGAAATTCCGTTCGTGATGCCGACGATCGGCGAACACGCGTACTGGCGGGCACTGCTCGACACCGGATTCGAGTCCGGGCTCAGGTCGCGCGGCAACTTCGAGTTCGGCGCGACCTATCCGCTGGAAGCGCGCACGCTGGCGTTGCTGATGCTGGTGCACCGGCATGACGCGGCCGCCGATGCGGAGACGGAGCATGCGGCTGCGGCATAGCATGCCGTTCGGCGCGCAGCTGCAGGAGGAGGGTGTGCGGTTCCGGCTGTGGGCGCCGGCCGCCGGCAGGGTGGATCTTTATCTCGAGGAAGAAACCGGCCACCGCTTGCTGCCGATGGCCGCGCTGCCAGAGCCGGATGCCGGCTGGTTCGCGCTGACCACGCCGCAGGCGGTGGCCGGCAGCCGCTACCGCTTCCGTATCGACGGCGGACAACTGGTACCGGATCCGGCGTCGCGCCGGCAGCCGCGGGACGTGCATGATGCGAGCGAGGTGATCGATCCGCTGGCGTGGGAGTGGCAAGACGGCGCGTGGCGCGGACGGCCGTGGCACGAGGTGGTGCTCTACGAACTGCACGTGGGCGCGTTTACGCCGGCCGGCACGTTCGCCGGTGTCGGCGAGCGGCTTGATCATCTGGCGGCACTGGGCGTTACCGCCATCGAATTGATGCCGGTCGCCGATTTTCCGGGCACGCGCAACTGGGGCTATGACGGCGTGCTGCCGTTCGCGCCTGACAGCTGCTACGGGGGCGCGGACGACTTGAAGCGGCTGGTCGCCGCCGCGCATGCACGCGGGCTGATGGTGTTCATCGACGTCGTTTACAATCATTTCGGACCGGACGGCAATTATCTGCATCTCTACGCGCCGCAGTTTTTCACCAGCCGGCATCACACGCCGTGGGGCAACGCAATCAATTTCGATGGCCCGCACAGCCGGACGGTGCGCGATTTTTTCATTCACAACGCGCTCTACTGGCTGGAGGAATATCATTGCGACGGTCTGCGCTTTGACGCGGTGCATGCGATCGTCGACGAATCCGAGCCGGACATCCTGACCGAGCTCGCCGCGGCGATGCGCGATGGACCCGGGCGTGAGCGCCATATTCACCTGGTGCTGGAAAACGATGCGAACGAGGCGCGCTACCTGGCGCGCGGCGATGACGGCGGCCCGCGCGCCTACACCGCGCAATGGAACGATGATGTGCATCATGCGCTGCACGTGATCGCGAGCGGCGAGCGCGGCGGTTATTACGCGGATTATGCGGAGCAGCCGCTGCATCGTCTGGGGCGCTGTCTTACCGAAGGATTTGCATATCAGGGCGAGCCGTCGCCTTTCCGACAAGGCGCCCGGCGCGGCGAGCCGAGCGCGCAGCTGCCGCCGGCCGCGTTCGTCAGCTTTCTGCAGAACCACGATCAGATCGGCAACCGCGCATTCGGCGAGCGCCTGAACGCGCTCGCGCCGCAGCCGGTACTCGATGCGCTGACCGTGATTCTGCTGCTGGCGCCGCAGCCGCCGTTGCTGTTCATGGGACAGGAATGGGGCGCGCCGCAGCCGTTCCTGTTCTTTTGCGATTTCGGGCCCGACCTGGCGCACAAGGTCGCGCAGGGCCGGCGTGCCGAATTTGCGCGCTTCCCGCAATTTTCGGATGCGGCGGCACGCAGCCGCATTCCGGATCCGAATGCCGTCACGACGTTCGCTGCATCGCAGCTCGACTGGGCCGACATCGCGCGCCCGTCGCATCGTGGCCGGCTCGAATTTCATCGGCAACTGCTTGCACTGCGCATGCGCGAAATTGCTCCGCGCCTGTGTGGCATGCAGGGCGGGCATGCCCATTTCCGGACGGTCGGTGAGCATGGCCTGCTCGTGCAATGGCGGCTCGGTGACGGCAGCGATTGGTGCCTGGTCGCGCATCTCGACGCCAATCTCGGCGGCGGCATCGCAGCGCCGGCCGGCCGGCTGCTGTACGCTCATCCGGGCGACCATGCATTCGCGCAAGTCGGGGAATGCCTGATGCCGTGGTCGGTCGGCTGGTATCTCGACGAGCGCGAGGGAACGCGCGATGGAGAATGACGCCGCGTTCGAGCGCTTGTGCGCGGCATGTGGCATCGCTCCACAGTACCATGACATCTGGGGCAACGTGCATCAGGTGTCGGCCGCGTCGAAGCGAGCGCTGCTCGAGGCGATGGGAATCGCGGCGGATCGCGCGGCCGATTGCGAAGAACTTGCGCACGACCTCGGAATAGGCGGCCGGGAGCGCGCGCTGCCGCCGGTGCAGGTGGTGCGCGAATCCGCCGGCGCGCCGCGGATCGCGCTGGGGCCGGCTGCTCGACCGCGGCGCTGGACGCTGACGCTCGAAGATGGCGCTCAGCACAGCGGTGACCTGCGGCCGTCATCGCTGCCGCTTCAGGGCGGGCGCCACCTGTTCACGCTGCCGCTGACGCCGCCGGCCGGCTATCACCGGCTCGAGCTCGAAGGTGCCGCGATGTCGCTGATCGTCGCGCCGGATGACTGCCACCTGCCGGCGGCACTGGACGGTGACGGACACACCTGGGGGCCGGCGGCGCAGCTCTACGCGCTGCGTTCCGCGCGCAACTGGGGTATCGGCGATTTCACCGACCTGCGCAATCTGGCGCGGTTCGCCGCCGACGCCGGCGCCGGCATCGTCGGCGTCAATCCGCTGCACGCGTTGTTCCCGGCCAATCCGGCGCACGCCAGTCCGTACAGTCCGTCGAGCCGCATGTTCCTCAATGTGCTGTATCTCGATGTTGCAGCCGTCGCCGATTTTGCCGAAAGCGCTGCGGCACGCGAGCGCGTCGCGTCGGCCGCGTTCCAGGCGCGGCTGGCGGCGTTGCGCAGTGGCGAGCTGATCGATTACGCCGCGGTGGCGAACGTTAAATTCGAAGTGCTGGAGCTGTTGTACCGCAATTTCAGCGAACGCCATCTCGATGCCGGCAGCGACTGCGGCGCCGCATTTTGCGCATGGACCGCGCAACGCGGCGACGCATTGCACACGCTGGCGCTGTTCGACGCGCTGAACGAACATTTCCGGCAGCGTGATGCCACGGTATGCGGCTGGCATGATTGGCCCGAACCCTATCGTGATCCGGATTCCGCTGACGTGCAGGCATTCGCGCGCGACAACCGGCAGCGCGTGACGTTTTTCGAATATCTGCAATGGCAGGCGGAATTGCAGCTTGCTGCGGCCGGCGAATGCATTGCGCAGCGCGGTCTGGCGCTCGGACTCTACCGCGATCTGGCACTGGGCGCGGATCGCGGCGGCGCCGAAACCTGGTTTGACCGCAAGCTGTATGCGCTGGATGCCAGCGCCGGCGCGCCGCCCGATGATTTCAACCTGCGCGGTCAGGACTGGGGGTTGCCGCCGTTCATCCCGCAGCGGCTGATTGCATCGGCCTATGAACCGTTCATCGCGCTGCTGCGCGCGAACATGCGGCACGCCGGCGCGTTGCGCATCGACCACGTGATGGGCCTGGCGCGCCTGTTCTGGGTGCCGCGCGGCGCCGGCCCGGCCGACGGCGCTTACGTCGCCTATCCGTTTCAGGACCTGCTCGGCATCCTGGCGCTGGAGAGCCGGCGCAACCGCTGCCTGGTGGTCGGCGAGGATCTCGGCACCGTTCCGGACAGGGTGCGCGAGGCATTGCCGCCGCAACGGATTTTTTCGTACCGGCCGCTGTATTTCGAACGCGCGCCGGACGGCGCATTCAAGGCGCCATCCGAGTACCGGCCGCTGGCCGTGGTGGCGGCCAGCACGCACGATCTGCCGACGCTCGCCGGCTGGTGGCGCGGCAGCGATCTCGACACGCGCGAACGGCTCGAGCTGTTTCCGTCGCAGACGGTGCACGATGCGCAAATCGAGGGGCGCGCGCGTGACCGTCCGCGTCTGCTGCAGGCGCTGGCGCGCGACGGACTGTGGCCCGCGGGCGACGATGATCCGGCGCGGCATCCCGACATGGACGCCGCACTGGCACGCGCGGTGCAGGTTTTTCTGGCGCGCACACCGGCGAAAATCCTGATGATCCAGCCGGAAGACATGCTGGGCCAGATCGAACAGGTGAACCTGCCGGCGAGCGGCGGTGCCTATCCGAACTGGCGCCGCCGGCTGTCGTTCGATCTCGAGCGCTGGGCGGACGATCGGCATATCGCGGCGTTGACCTGGGCGCTGCGCGGCGCGCGCGGCGCAACGGCGGCGCGCATCCCGCGCGCCACCTACCGCCTGCAACTGCACCGCGACTTCACTTTTTCGCAGGCGGCACAGTTGGTGCCGTATCTGCATGCGCTCGGTGTCAGTCACTGCTACGCATCGCCGGTCTTCAGTGCGCGTCCCGGCAGCCGTCATGGCTACGATGTCACCGATCACAATGCCTTCAACCCGGAACTGGGCGGCACAGAGGGTTTCGAAACACTGGTGACGGCGCTGCGCGCGCACGGGATGGGGCTGATGCTCGACATCGTGCCGAATCACATCGGCGTGCTCGGTGCCGGCAACGCATGGTGGCTTGACGTGCTCGAGCACGGGCCGGCGTCACGCTATGCCGGCTTTTTCGATATCGACTGGCAGCCGCAGAACGACCAGTTGCGCGGCAAGGTGCTGCTGCCGGTGCTCGGCGCGCAGTATGGCGACGTGCTCGAAAGCGGCGACCTGAAACTGGTTTTCGACCAGGCCGGCGGCGCGTTCGGCGTGCATTATTACGAGCACGAATGTCCGGTTGACCCGCGTGAATATCCACGCATCCTCGGTTACCGCATCGAGCGGCTGGTGTCGCGGTTGGGTGCCGGCGATGCGGCGCTGATCGAGTTGCAGGCGCTGGTCGATGCCTTCGGCCGGCTGCCGCGGCGCGACATCACGCTACGACAGCGCAAGGCCGATCGCGCGCGCGACGCCGCGGAGCTGAAGCGGCGGCTGGCGGCGCTGTGCGCCGCGTCGCCGACCATCGCCGAATTCGTCGCTGAAAACGTCGACGCGTTGAACGGCACGCCGGGCGACGCGCAAAGCTTCGATGCATTCGACCGGTTGTTGACGGCGCAGGCGTGGCGTCTCGCGTACTGGCGCACCGCGTCCGACGACATCAACTATCGCCGCTTTTTCGACGTCAACGATCTCGCAGCGTTGAGCATGGAGCGGCGCGAGGTGTTCGACGCGACGCATCGCCTGGTGCTCGATCTGGTGGCGCAGCGCAAGGTCGATGCGCTGCGTGTCGATCACGTCGACGGGCTGTACGATCCGGTGCAGTACTGCGGGCGGCTGCAGCAGCGCGCCGGCGGCGATCACGGCGATGGGGTGACTACGGCATCATCCGAAACGGTACCGCTGCCGCTGTACCTGACCGTCGAAAAGATCATCGCCAGCTACGAACGTCTGCCGCAGCGCTGGCCGGTGCACGGCACCACCGGCTACCGCTTCGCGAATCTGGTCAACGGTCTGTTCGTCGATGTTGCGGCCGCGGCGAAGCTGGCGCGCATCTATCGCGGCTTCATCGG
>DASSON010000051.1:0-14905 GCA_035700525.1 Burkholderiales bacterium | reverse complement strand
GGGCGCTCGATCCCGGGCCTGCACCTGCGCGACGCGCTCGATCTCGTTGCCAAGCGTGAGCCCGGCATGATTCTGCGTTTCGGCGGCCATGCGGCGGCTGCCGGCCTGACACTGCGTGCCGCCGACCATCCCCGTTTCGCCGCTGCATTCGAAGCGACGGCGCAAATGCTGCTCACCCCGGCCGATCTCGAGCGTACGATCGAAACCGACGGCCCGCTGGCGGGCGACGACATGACCGTCGCCGCGGCCGAGCTGCTGGAAGCCGCGGTGTGGGGGCAGGGCTTTCCGCCGCCCGCGTTCGACAATGAATTCGAAGTCGTCCAGCAGCGTGTCGTCGGCGAGCGCCACCTCAAGCTGCGGCTGCGCGCGAACGGCGGTGCCGGCCCGTTCGACGGCATCCGCTTCGCGCACACCGAGCCGCTGCCGGCGCGCGTGCATGCCGTCTATCGGCTCGCCGTCAATCGTTTCAATGACGCCCGCCGGCTCGATCTGATCGTCGACCACTGGGAACCGGCGTGAGAGACGATGGCGCGCTCATGTATAATTTTCGGTTTTGGAGAACCATTCTCATGGACGCCGAACGGATCAATCTCATCGACCATCATCTCGAAGACCTCGCCCATCGCAACACGGAATTGCGGAGGTATCTTTGACTTCGCCGCGAAAGAACAGCGGTTGGCCGAAGTCGTCCGTCTGAGCGAGGATCCGGCGGTCTGGAGCGATACCCGGCGGTCGCAGGAACTGGGCAAGGAACGCAAGACGCTGGAAGATCTGGTCTCGACGCTGCAGCAGCTCGATCGCGATCTGCGCGACGCGCGCGAACTGTTCGAGCTGGCGCATGCCGAGGATGATGACGACGCGCTGGCCGGTGTCGGCACCGATGCCGACGCGCTGGAGCATGCCGTAGCCACGCTGGAATTTCAGCGCATGTTCTCCAACCCGATGGATCCGAACAATTGCTTCATCGACATCCAGGCGGGCTCGGGCGGCACCGAGGCACAGGACTGGGCGGGCATTCTGCAGCGCATGTACCTGCGTTACTGTGAGCGCCGCAAACTGGGCGTTGAAATTCTCGAAGAGCAGCCGGGCGAAGTCGCCGGCATCAAGAACGCGACGATCAAGGTAAGCGGCGAGTACGCATACGGTTACCTGCGGACCGAGAGCGGCGTGCACCGGCTGGTACGCAAGTCGCCGTTCGATTCCAATCACCGCCGTCACACGTCATTTGCGAGCGTATTCGTCTATCCCGAGGTGGATGAAACGATCGAAGTTGAAATCAATCCGGCCGACCTGCGCATCGACACCTACCGCGCGTCGGGTGCCGGCGGCCAGCACATCAACAAGACCGATTCCGCGGTGCGCATCACGCACGGCCCGACCGGCATCGTCGTGCAATGCCAGAACGACCGCTCGCAGCACCGCAATCGCGCCGAGGCAATGGCGATGCTCAAATCCCGCCTTTACGAGTTGGAATTGCGCAAGCGCACCAGCGAAAAACAGGCGATGGAAGACGCCAAGACCGACATCGCGTGGGGCCACCAGATCCGTTCCTACGTGCTCGACCAGTCGCGCATCAAGGATCTGCGCACCAATGTCGAAGTCGGCAATACGCAGGCGGTGCTCGACGGCGATCTCGACGACTTCATCAGTGCCAGCCTCAAGCAGGGGGTATAGGAACCTATCTCATGAATATTCACGTGATGCGTTGCGGCCCAAAAGATGCGGATGCAAGGCGCGGCGCGCCGCCCATAGCCGTTCTATGGGCAAGCGGCGCAAAGCCGCAGACACGCTTTTGGGCCACAACCCGAAGGGACGCGGCACTGGTGGCGCAGGGCTTTGTCGCTCGCCCCTTGCTTAGGTCGGCTAAGCGGCGGCGCTCACTTCGCGCCCTGCATCTCCCAGTGCCACGTCGCACATGCGAATACTCATGAGATAGGTTCAGACATGAACGAACAACAACAACCGCCGATCGACGACAATCGCATCATCGAGGAGCGCCGTGCGAAGCTCGGCGCGCTGCATGAGGCAGGCGTCGCCTTTCCGAATGATTTCGAGCGTGAGCAACTGATCGGTGACATCATCGCGCAGTACTCGGAGCGCGATCACGATGCGCTGGAACGCGAGCCGGTCAGCGTGAAGATCGCCGGCCGCATGATGCTGAAGCGCGTGATGGGCAAGGCGAGCTTCGCCAAGCTGCAGGACATGAGCGGCGCGATCCAGCTCTACATCACCGACGAGCATTTCGGCCGTGAGCGCCACGCCGTATTCAAGCACTACGACATCGGCGACATCCTCGGCGTATCCGGTGTGCTGTTCCGCACCAAGACCAACGAGCTGACGGTTCGCGTTCACGAGCTGCGGCTGCTCACGAAATCGCTGCGCCCGCTGCCGGAAAAATTTCACGGGCTGGCCGATCCCGAAACCCGTTACCGCCAGCGCTATCTCGACCTGATCACAAACGAAGAGACCCGCCGCACTTTCCGGCTGCGCTCACGGTTGATTCAGGCCATACGCGAATTTTTCGTGCAGCGCAGCTATCTCGAAGTCGAAACGCCGATGATGCACCCGATTCCGGGCGGTGCGGCGGCGCGTCCGTTCACGACTCACCACAACGCGCTCGACATGCAGCTCTATCTGCGCATCGCGCCGGAGCTGTACCTGAAGCGGCTCGTCGTCGGCGGCTTCGAGCAGGTGTTCGAAATCAACCGCAATTTCCGCAACGAGGGGATTTCGACGCGCCACAATCCCGAGTTCACGATGCTCGAGTTCTACTGCGCGTACAAGGACTACCGCTACCTGATGGATTTCATCGAGCAGTTGCTGCGCACCGCCGCGCAGGCCGTGCTCGGCACGACGAAAGTCACCTACCAGGGCCGCGAAATCGATTTCGGCAAACCCTTCGACCGACTCACGATCGCGCAGGCAATCGCCCGCTCTCATCCCGAATACTCTGCGGCCGACCTTGGCGACCGCGCCTTCCTGCGCGGCAGACTGGCCGAGCTCGGCGCCGCTCACAAGGCGGACGACGGCGTCGGCGCACTGCAGCTCGCACTGTTCGAAGCGACCGTCGAATCCCAATTGTTCGCACCGACTTTCCTGCTCGATTATCCGGCCGAGGTCTCCCCGCTCGCACGGCGCAGCGACCAGAATCCGGAAATCACCGAGCGTTTCGAGCTTTATATCGCCGGGCGCGAAATCGCAAACGGCTTCTCCGAGCTCAACGATCCCGAGGACCAGGCGCGGCGCTTTGCCGAGCAGGCGCGGCAAAAGGATGCCGGCGACGCCGAAGCGATGCATTACGATGCCGACTACATTCGCGCGCTCGAATACGGGCTGCCGCCGACCGCCGGTGCCGGCATCGGCATTGACCGCCTGGTGATGCTGCTGACCGACAGTCTGAGCATTCGCGACGTGATCCTGTTTCCGCAGTTACGGCCTGAGTAAATATCCTCACCACAGAGAAATTCGAAAAGGCTATAACCGCAAAGGCGCAGAGGCGTAAATGGACGTAAAGGAAAACCGAATCAGAAGTTCTTTGCGGCTGTTCTTTGCGCCTTTGCGGTTCAGGTTTTGATTTTCTCCGCACCTCTGTGGCCGAGCTTTGGAGGAACCGAGCATGAGCCAACCACTATGGCAACCTGCGGCCGAGCGCATCGCGCACGCCAACCTGACGGCGTTCATCGCGCACGCGCGCGACCGCTGGCAGGCGGACGTCACCGACTATGCCGACCTCTACCGCTGGTCGATCGAAGTGCCGGAGCAGTTCTGGCAGTCGGTGTGGGCATTCTGCGGCGTCATCGCTGAAACGCCGGGCGGCCACGTGCTGGTCGACGGCGATCGCATGCCGGGTGCGCACTGGTTTCCCGATGCGCGTCTCAATTTCGCGCAGAATCTGCTGCGGCGGCGTGACGACGGGATTGCGCTGATCTTTCGCGGCGAAGACCGCGTCACCGGGCGCATCACCTGCGCTGAACTCTACAGCGAAGTGTCGCGCCTGGCGCAGGCGCTGCGCGCGGCCGGCGTGACGGCCGGCGACCGCGTCGCCGGTTACATGCCGAACCTGCCCGGCACCGTCATCGCAATGCTCGCCGCCACCAGCATCGGCGCGGTATGGTCATCGTGCTCGCCGGATTTCGGGGTACAGGGCGTGCTCGACCGCTTCGGCCAGATCGAGCCGAAAATCCTGTTCGCCGCCGACGGTTATTTCTACAACGGCAAGACCATCGACGTATTGCCGCGGTTGCGCGAACTGGCGGCACGCATGCCGTCCGTGGAACGCGTCATTGTCGTGCCCTACACCGGCCCCTCGCCCGCCATCGGCGACATCCGGGACGCCGTCAGCGTGCACGAGTTCATGGAACCGTTTCGGCCGCGCGAGATCCGCTTCGCGCAACTGCCGTTCGACCATCCGCTTTACATCATGTTCTCATCCGGCACCACCGGCGTACCCAAGTGCATCGTACACGGCGCCGGCGGCACGCTGCTGCAGCACCTGAAGGAACAGGTGCTGCATTGCGACCTGAAGCGCAGCGACCGGCTGTTCTATTTCACCACCTGCGGCTGGATGATGTGGAACTGGCTGGTGTCGGGCCTGGCGGCGGAAGCGACGCTGGTGCTGTATGACGGTTCGCCGACGATCGGCGGCGGCAACGTGCTGTTCGACTACGCCGATGCGGCCGGCATCACGGTCTTCGGCACCTCGGCGAAGTTCATCGACGCCGTCGCGAAACTCGGCTTGAAGCCGCGCGAATCCCACAAGCTCAGCGCATTGAAAACGATTCTTTCGACCGGTTCGCCGCTGGTCCCGGAAAGCTTCGATTACGTTTATCGCAACGTCAAGCGCGACGTGCAGTTGTCGTCGATTTCGGGCGGCACCGACATCATTTCCTGCTTCGTACTCGGCAATCCGGTGCTGCCGGTGTGGCGCGGCGAGATCCAGTCACGCGGCCTGGGCATGAAGGTCGAAGTGTTCGACGACGACGGCCACAGCCTCGTCGGTGAAAAAGGCGAACTGGTGTGCACCGCGCCGTTCCCGTCGATGCCGATCGGCTTCTGGAATGATCCCGAGGGCTCACGCTATCACGCTGCCTACTTCGAAAAATATCCCGGCGTCTGGCGTCACGGTGATTACTGCGAGCTGACCGCGCACGACGGCATGATCATCTACGGCCGCTCCGACGCCGTGCTCAATCCCGGAGGCGTACGCATCGGCACCGCCGAAATCTACCGCCAGGTCGAGCAGCTCGACGCCATCGTCGAAAGCCTGGTCATCGCCCAGCAATGGGAGCATGACGTGCGCATCGTGCTGTTCGTGCGGCTGCGCGACGGCGCCGCGCTCGACGAAGCGCTGATCGACCGCATCAGACGGCAGATCCGCGACAACACCACGCCGCGCCACGTGCCGGCGAAGATCGTGCAGGTCACCGACATTCCGCGTACGCGGAGCGGCAAGATCGTCGAGCTGGCGGTGCGCAACGTGGTGCATGGCCGTGCGGTGAAAAACCTCGAAGCGCTGGCGAATCCCGAGGCGCTGGAACAGTTCCGGAACCGGCCGGAACTCCACACTTGAGCCCGTCGCATCATTGTCGCGGCACCGCCTTTCACCCGTGTCTGCGCAGGAAATGATGAGCCGTTCATATCGCGTATACAAAACCTTACAATTACCGGTGGCTGTCAGTAACGATTCGCGTTATGCTTTTCGTCCGGATTAGCGCCTGTTGAAGCACAGCTTTTCATTCAGGAAAAAACAGGAGAACAATCATGTCCGAGATGCAAAGCCGTACCAATCCGATCATCATCATTGCCGCGATCGCGGTCATCATCTTCTGCGCCGTCGGCGTCGGCGTATTCACCGGTCTGATTCCGAGTACGTTTTCAAAGAATGCGCCGGACGCGGCGACCCCGGCGAACGAGCCGGCGCAACAGGCCGCAGCCGAGCCGAAATCGCAGCCGGCGCCCACGGCATCTTCGGCGCAATCGACCCGTCCTCCCGTCGCGACGAAATCTACAGCTGCCGAGTCCGCTCCGCCGCGTACGCGCACCGAACGCACCGAGCGCCCGGCACCGACGCCCAGCGTGGCCGTCTGCACCAACTGCGGCACCGTCGAGGCGATCAACGTGCAACAGCACGAAGGTTCCGGCAGTGGCATCGGCGCGGTCGCCGGTGCGGTGGTCGGCGGGCTGGTCGGCAACCAGATCGGTGCAGGCCACGGCAATACGCTTGCCACCATCGCCGGCGCAGTCGGCGGCGCCTACGCCGGCAACAAGGTCGAGGAAAAAGTGAAGTCGACCGACCGTTATATCGTGTCGGTACGGATGCACGACGGCAGCCATCGCACGTTCACCTATGCATCTCAGCCCGGCCTTGCGATCGGCCAGCATGTGAAAATCGAGAACGGCACGCTGGTGGCCGCGAACTGACGCCACCCTGCTTTTTTCGGGTATTTTACAGATACCCCTCATAGGTATATGATGGTCCGCATCCGTTCCACCGGCGGGCCATCATGTCTTCCGCACCCACTGCTGCAATCGCCGACACCGGCGCTCCGGCAACACCTCGCACCCTCGATCTGCCGATCGAGGGCATGACGTGCGCGGCCTGTGCGAACCGCATCGAAAAGACGCTGCGGCGCCTGCCCGGCGTCACGGCCAACGTCAATTTCGCGACCGGGCACGCGCACGTCGAATACGACGGCCACAGCGTGGCGCCCCCGCAACTGGTGAACGCGATCGAAAAAGCCGGTTATGGCGTGCCACCACAAACCACCGAGCTGGCGCTGCAAGGCATGACCTGCGCCGCCTGCGCGAACCGCATCGAAAAGGCGCTCAACCGGCTGCCCGGCGTCAGCGCCACCGTCAACTTCGCCACTGAAACGGCGCACATCCGATTCGTGCCCGGCACCGCCGACGCGGCGACGCTGATCGGTGCCGTACGGCGCGCCGGCTATGACGCACACGAGCTCAGCGGCGCCGACCGCGAACAGGAAAAAGCGCGACATGCCGCGGCATTCAGGGCTGAATTGCGCCGCTTCTGGATTTCAGTCGCACTCACACTGCCTTTCGTCGCCGAAATGATCGCGATGTTTGCCGGCTATCATGAGGGGCTGTTGCCGCGCTGGCTACAACTGGTGCTGGCGACACCGATCCAGTTCTGGATCGGCCGCCGTTTCTATGTCGGCGCCTGGCACGCGCTGCGCGGCGGCGGCGCCAACATGGATGTGCTGGTCGTGCTCGGCACCAGCATGGCGTTCTTCTTCAGCGCCGTGGTGACGCTTGCCGGATTGCCGCAACACGTCTATTTCGAAGCCAGCGCAATGATCATCACGCTGATCCTGATGGGCAAGCTGCTGGAAGCGCAGGCCAAGACGAAAACCTCGGCGGCGATCGAGGAGTTAATCAAACTTCAACCCAAAACCGCGCACGTCGAGCGCGACGGCAGGCTCGTCGAGCTCGACATCGCACAGATGCGCGTTGACGATATTTTCGTGGTGCGCCCGGGCGAAGCGATTCCGGTTGACGGCGTGGTAATTGACGGCGCATCCAGCATCAACGAAGCGATGCTGACCGGAGAAAGCGTGCCGGTAAGCAAACAGCCGGACGCCAGGGTGTTTGCCGGCACGCTCAATCAGCACGGATTGCTGAAATGCCGCGCCACCGGGATCGGCGCCAACACGGCGCTGGCCGCGATCGTGCGGCTGGTGGAACAGGCGCAGGGCTCGAAGGCGCCGATCCAGCGGCTGGCCGACGTGATCTCGGGCGTATTCGTGCCGGTGGTGGTCGGCGTGAGCATCGTCACGTTCATCGCGTGGTGGACGCTTGGAGGCGACTTCACCGCGGCGCTGGTGAACGCGGTGGCGGTGCTGGTGATCGCCTGCCCGTGCGCGCTCGGATTGGCGACACCGACCGCGATCATGGTCGGCAGCGGCCTCGGCGCGCGCATCGGCGTGCTGGTGAAAAATGCCGCCGCGCTCGAGCACGCCGGCCGTCTGACGACGATGGTGCTCGACAAGACCGGGACGCTGACGCTCGGCAGACCGGTGGTGACCGACGTGATTGCAATCGACGCCGATGAACGCGCATTGCTGGCAACCGCTGCAGCGCTCGAGCATGGCTCGGAGCACCCGCTGGCGCGCGCCGTGACCGCACACGCCGCGTCGCACGATATCGCACCGGCGGCGATCACGAACTTCACCGCGATCGCCGGCAGCGGCGTGCGTGCCGACATCGACGGCGTGCCCGCCCTGCTCGGTTCGCTCCGGTTCGTCCGCGATGCAGGCATCGCCGTTGACGAGGCCCGCGCCGAGTCACTGCAGCGCCAGGGCAAGACGGTGATCGCCGTCGCCCGCACGGCGCACCTGCTGGGCTTCATCGCGATCGCCGACAAGTTGCGCGACACGTCGGCCGCCGCCGTCGCCCGGCTGCAGCGTATGGGCATCGAAGTGGTGATGCTGACCGGCGACAATCGCGTCACCGCCGCGGCAATCGCGCAACAAGCCGGCATCACGCAGTTCGAAGCCGAAGTGCTGCCTGCCGACAAGGCCGAACGGGTCAATCGGCTCAGAGCCGGCGGACAGGTGGTCGGCATGGCCGGCGATGGCGTCAATGACGCGCCGGCGCTGGCGGCGGCCGACGTCAGCTTCGCAATCGGCGCCGGTTCCGACGTTGCGATCCATGCCGCCGACATCACGCTGATGCGCGACGATCCGGCCGGCATTGCCGATGCCGTCGGCCTGTCACGCCGCACGCTGCGAAAGATCCGGCAGAACCTGTTCTTCGCATTCGTCTACAATACGCTCGGCATCCCGCTGGCGGCGCTCGGCATGCTGTCACCGGTGATCGCCGGCGCCGCGATGGCGATGAGTTCGGTATCAGTAGTCAGCAACTCGTTGCTGCTCAAGCGGTGGAAACCTGTGAGGAGTGAAGAGTGAGGGGTGAGGAGTTGAAGTTTCCGGCGCTGAGCGCGCCGCATAAATAATCTTGACACCTCACTCCTCACCCCTCACGCCTCACTTAAAGGAAGCGATATGGAAACCACGACAATCAAAATCGAAGGCATGACTTGCGGCGGCTGCGTCGCCAGCGTTACGCGCGTATTGCAGGCACTGCCCGGCGTCGGGCATGCCGATGTGTCGCTGGAGCAGAAACAGGCGACGGTCGAGCACGACACGGCGCTCGCATCGGTGGATCAGCTTCGTCAGGCCGTAGAAGATGCCGGCTTCGAAGTCGCGTAAGAGCGCCCCCGCAAAGCGCGTGGTGCAGCCGCACAAGGTGTCGCTGCTCAATCGCCTCAACCGCATCGAAGGCCAGGTGCGCGGCATCACGCGCATGGTCGACGAGGACCGCTATTGCGTCGACGTGCTGACGCAGATCGCGGCGGTCAAATCGGCGCTCGATGCGGTGTCACTGCAACTGCTGAAGGATCACACCCACGGCTGCGTGCAGGGCGCCATCCGTTCCGGCAGCGGCGACGACGCGATCGACGAATTGCTGCAGGTGGTGCGAAAACTGGTGCGCTGACCTGGAAAGCCGGCAAGCCGTATCAAGACGGCGTAATTCCGCGTGGCACAGGATCGACGGCTGCACCCTTTCGTCTGCGGGAATACTGCCGTTACCGATGGCAACCGCGCTACATACGTCCGGCATTTGAAAATTCCATTACAACGCCGGACCCGACAACTGAAAGAACCGCATGGCTGAACCCACGATCATCTGCCCCAACTGCAAGACCGAGATCCGGCTCACCGAATCGCTCGCCGCGCCGCTGATTGAATCCACGCGCCGGCAGTTCGAGCAGCAACTGGCGCAAAAAGACAGCGACATCGCAAAGCGCGAACAGGCGATGATCGATAAGGAAAAACAACTCGCCGACGCGAAAAAGCAAATCGACCGGCAAGTCGCCGACCAGGTCGCCGAGCAACTGAAAAAGGATCGCGCAGAAATCATCGCCGACGAAGCCCGGAAAGCCCGGTTGGCCGCGGCCAGCGATCTCGAACAGAAGGCGCGGCAGGTCGCCGATCTCGAGGAAATCCTGAAGCAGAACAACAAAAAACTGACCGAAGCACAGAATGCGCAGGCCGAACTGATTAAAAAACAGCGCGAACTCGATGATGCCAAACGCGAACTCGGACTGACGGTTCAGAAAGGCATACAGGAAGGTCTCACTGCCGCCAGACTGGAAGCGAAGAAGGAAGCCGAAAACGAGCTGCTGCTCAAGGTGAAGGAAAAGGATCAGACCATCGCGTCGATGCAGAAAAACATCGAAGACCTCAAGCGCCGCGCCGAACAGGGATCGCAGCAGCTGCAGGGCGAAGTGCAGGAACTGGAACTCGAAAATCTGCTGCGCACCAGATTCCCGTTCGATTCGGTGGAGCCGGTGCCGAAAGGCGAATTCGGTGGCGACGTATTACAGCGTGTGGCCGGCGCCGGCGGCCCCAGCTGCGGCACCATTCTGTGGGAAGCCAAGCGTACCAAAAACTGGAGCGACGGCTGGCTCGCCAAGTTGCGTGGGGACCAGCGCACCGCGAAAGCGGAAATCGCGGTGATCGTCAGCCACACATTGCCGAAGGGCGTTGAAACTTTCGAGCTGATCGACGGCATCTGGGTTACTCATCCGCGCGCCGCGCTGCCGGTCGCGACCATCCTGCGCCAGTCGCTGATCGACATCGGCCTGATGCGCCAGGCGTCAACAGGTCAGCAAACCAAAACCGAGATGATCTACCAGTACCTCACCGGCCCGCGCTTCCGCCACCGCGTCGAAGCGATCGTCGAAGCCTTCTCCACGCTGCAGGAAGATCTCGACAAGGAACGGAAAGCCATCATGAAACAATGGGCGAAGCGCGAACAGCAGATCGAGCGCGTGATGAACGCGACCGTCGGCATGTACGGCGACCTGCAGGGCATTGCCGGCAAATCACTGCAGGAGATTGAAGGACTCGAACTGAAAGCGCTGCCTGACGACTCGGGTTCAGCGAACAGCGACTAAACAAAGCCGAAAACCGCGGACGATTCGTAAGCCCTTCTCCCCTCCTCGAATGAGGAGGGGACGGAGCGAAGCAGGAGGGGTGGTCGGTTTTTCAAGCGCCGCTCACCACCCCGTCCGCTTCGCGTCCACCCCTCCTCGCGAGGAGGGGAAATCCGTAAATCACGCGCATGGCTTCACAACCATGCACGGCTGACGAGGCGCCACCCGCCCAACTTATCGGGGGCGGGTGGCGCCTCGAAGCGTTAGCCACCGACAGGATCCCGGGCAACGCATCAACGATTCAGCACAATCTGCGCAATGATGCCGGTGGCAATCGCCACCAGCACATAGTCAGCGCCTGTCTGAACCCAATGATAGCCACGGGGCGGCCTGCTCAGATGGTGATCTTGCCAGTGACCGACCACGTATTGCCTGTTGCGGTACTCGGCCGGAAGACGACCCCCTCTGTGGAAAGCATGATTGGGGCCCGCGCCCGGCCCTTCCGGCCGTCTACTGCTGCTCACATGGCGGGCCGGTGGATGTCCGTGATTGGCGTGATGCGGTGGAGCGGCATGTGATGGGGCGTGATGTTGCGAGGCGGCAGGTGCATGCTCGTTGCCGCGATGGTCATTGTGGTCCCCGTAGTTCTGAGCAAAGGCAATACCACTCGTTGTCAAAAATGCCGCCGCGACGGCAACAGCGACTGCTTTTCTATTCATACCAGGCTCCGGTGATTGGGAAGCACCATATTCTTCTTCGCCAAAGGCGGCGTCAAGAGAACCCCCGCCATTAATCACCGCGTCGTCCACTTGGGCTTTCAGTTCAACCCGCATGTCGAAACCGTCGGACTTCCCGTCACGCTGCTACTCACTTATGCGTTGCGTAACGCCGATTGCCGCGCCAACGACACCGCTCTGCTTTACACATCACGCGACGATGCCCACCTCTTATTGGTGCACGATATGCTCGCTACGGTCGTGTACGCCGGATATCAGAACAACCCGTCCGGCATCGCATCAGTGACAAATCTCCCTCGATCCTTTTTTTCAAAAGGGAAGACATTTGCCGTCAGAACCCGTAATCCACCGACACCATGGTGTAGGTGTTCGTCGCAGCTGTATCGTCCGGCACGTTGGTGTCGTGCTTGACGACATACGACAGCACCAGCGCGAGATTCTTCACCATCTTGACCTTGAGATTGGTCGCGGACTGCAGCCGGGTGTTGTCGGTGCCCCACTCCGCCACCAGCGCTTCTCCGATGCTGGTGTTCTTGGAGATCTGATAGGAATAGTCGGTAGCCGCTTGCACGATCGGCGAACTGCGGCTGGTGTTGTCCTGCAGCCGCTCCTGGCGCGCGCCGGCGCCGATCTGTGCGGACCAGGTCTGCGTATCGGTATGCAGCAGCCGGCGACCGTAGCCGGCGGTTTCCGAAGTGCGCCGTTCGACACCGCTGAATTGATCGTGACTGTAGCTGAGATGGCCGAAGACGTAGTTGTCCGGCGTGAACAGATAATCACTCTGGGCGTCCGCCGTCGTGCTTTGCGCGGTGGTATTGCCGCTGTCGGTGGCGTGGATTTCTTCGGCGGAAAAGACGTGATACCACTTTCCCTTGCCGTAGGAGAGCCCCAGCTTCGCGCCGAGGTTGCTGGTATCGCTGCTGCCGGTGGTCGCGGTGTATCCCAGCGCAACATGGCCGGCAAATCCCTGGCTGTATTTGCCCGGCGCCTGGCTTCCCGCCATGATATCGAGTTTGCCGGCATCGTCGGCCAGCGCCGTGTGTGTAACGGCAAGTAATGGAAAAGCGATAAACAAAGTTGTACGGATAGCGTTCACGCTGCTCCTTCCATGTATGCTGGTTGTGATTGCTGATGCGAGACGCGGAATGTCCAAATGATTCGGAAATTCCGACAGCGAAAAACTTGATGCGAAAAGCCACGCACGACTTTTCACCTCAAGCTTACCAACAAACCGGTGGCCGTTACAATCGTGGCTGCACTGCAGCGCATCATGCTGCGCCCGCATCACGGTTGCGGTGCTGCCCCATTCGTGCGACGCTGCACGCTTCGTGATCGCAGGGATGCATCCCGATGGCAATCCTGATCATTGGCCTGATCGTCTTCCTGGGCGCGCATTCGGTGCGCCTATTTGCCGACGACTGGCGCACGCAGCAGATCGCGCGCCTCGGCCTGAATGGCTGGAAGGGGCTGTATTCGCTGATTTCGATCGTCGGCTTCGTGCTGCTGGTGTGGGGCTTCGGGCTGGCGCGCCAGCATCCGCTTCTACTTTATGCGCCACCGGCGTGGCTGCGGCATCTGGACGCGCTGTTCACGCTGATCGCGTTCATTCTGATCATTGCGGCTTACGTGCCGCGCAATCACCTGAAGGCAGCGATCGGCCATCCGATGCTGGCCGGCGTGAAGGCGTGGGCGCTCGGGCATCTGCTCGCAACCGGCATGCTGCATGACGTTGTGCTGTTCGGTGCGTTTCTGCTGTGGGCAATCATGGATTTCGCCGCATCTCGCCGGCGCGACCGCCGCACGGGCACCGTGTACGCATCCGGAACTCCGGAGGGTGATGCGGCAACGATCATCATCGGCATCGTCGCATGGGTAGTGTTCGCGTTCTGGCTGCATCCGCTGCTGATCGGGGTGGAACCGTTCGTCTGAGCAGGCTTGGCCTGCGCGTGCCAGCGGCATCGACTCCATCTGGATGCGGCGGAACAAATTCGATCCCGGAAATGTCTCACTTGTCATGCTGCCGCTCGCCGACCGCTCGGTTGTGACGGCAATGTCAGGGCAATACGCAGAATTCTCGTTTGAGGAGACGGCTGGTGAGCATTGCCGCGCACTTTGAAATTCACTATTCGCAGTTCCTCGATCATCACGGCACGGCGGTGCAGCCGCTGCCCGACTTCGCCCAGAACCCCGCTGCCCTGATTCCGTTCTACCGTGCAATGGTGCTGATGCGCGCCTATGACGCGAAGGCGATCGCGCTGCAGCGCACCGGTCAGCTCGGCACCTATGCGCCGCTGCTGGGACAGGAAGCGGTCAATGCCGCAATCGGCCACGCGATGCGCAAGGACGACGTGCTGGTTGGCACTTATCGCGAGAACGGCGCGCAACTGTTGCGTGGCGTGACGATGCGCGAGCTTTTCGTGTACTGGGGTGGCGACGAGCGCGGCAATGCCTACGCCGATCAGCCGCACGATTTTCCGATGTGTGTGACGATCGCCGCGCAGGCGACGCATGCCGCCGGCGTCGCGTATGCGATCAGGCTGCGGCGGCAGCCGCGTGCGGTGGTGTGCGCGCTGGGCGACGGCGCCACGTCAAAGGGCGATTTCTACGAAGGGCTGAACGCCGCCGGCGTATGGCAGTTGCCGCTGGTATTTCTGGTGTCCAACAATCAGTGGGCGATTTCGGTGCCGCGCGCGCATCAGAGCGCATCGCAGACGCTGGCGCAAAAAGCAATCGCCGCCGGCATTCCGGGCGAACAGGTGGACGGCAACGATGCCATCGCCGTCTATCACGCACTGCATCAGGCGCTGGAGAAGGCACGCGACGGCGGCGGCCCGGCACTGATCGAGGCGCTGACCTACCGCCTGTCGGACCACACCACCGCCGACGATGCGTCGCGCTACCGCAGTGCTGACGACGTCGCCGAGCAGTGGCAGTACGAACCGATCACGCGGCTGCGCACTTATCTCGAAAACGCCGGCGCATGGGACAAGGCGCGCGAGGATGCGCTGGTCCGCGAATGCGCGCAGGAAGTGCAGGCGCAGGCGCAGGCCTACCTCGACACGCCGCCTCCGCCACCCCAACAGATGTTCGATTACCTCCACGCAACACTGCCGGCCGCATTGGTCATGCAACGCGCTGCGGCGCTCGCACGGAAAGGCCGCGGCAATGGCTGAGATCACGCTGGTCGAGGCGATCAATCTCGCGCTCC
>DASSON010000050.1:0-7650 GCA_035700525.1 Burkholderiales bacterium | reverse complement strand
CAATGCGTCGAGCGCGTACTGGCAACGGTCGATCGCATCGGCTTCGGCCCACACGCGCAGTGCCACGTCGCGACCATCGGCGGTGCGATAAGGGCGCTCTATCTTTTCCAGATGCCCGGCCACCAGCGCGAACAGGTAGCTTGGTTTCGGGTGCGAATCGACAAAGCGCGCCCAGTGCCGGCCGTCCTCGATTTGCCCTGATCCGGATTCATCGCCACCGGCCAGCAGTACCGGGAACCGCGCGCGGTCGGCACGCAGGGTCACGTCGTAACTTGCGAGCACGTCCGGCCGGTCGGGGAAGTAGGTGATGCGGCGGAATCCCTGCGCCTCGCACTGGGTCAGCAAGAATCCGCACTCGCGGCTGCCGGACAGATAGAGGCCGGATAGCGCGGTGTTGTTCGCCGGCTCGATGCGGACGCGGGTTTCCAGCGTACAATCGTCGCGCGCACCGGGGACGGTGAGGCCGTGTTCGTCCTGCCGGTACTCACTCGCGGTCAGCACGCGGCCGTCGAGACGCAGTTCCAGCAGTTGAAGATTTTCACCATCGAGGTGCAGCGGTTCGCTGCGCTGCGGATCGCGGCACAGTGCAAGTTTGGCATCGACGACGGTGGCGTCGATATCCAGATCGAACACCAGCTCGACGCGTGCTACGCGCCAGACGGGGGGGCGATAATCGGCAAGGCGGGTCACGCCGTCAACGGAGGCCGTTCCGTTCGCAGGGGTCGTATTCATCCGGTCATTTTACCAGAGCGCCGGGTGCCAGCTCTTGTAATACATGGCCACATTGAGCTCGAAAACGCGGCCGTAACTCATTCGCCGGGAAGTGCTCGCCTCGCCTGGCATTGTGCGCTAAGCTTGCGCGATCGCGTCGCGAGGAGGCGCCGCCATGCACCGCCGCTATCCGCTGCTCGTCCTGCTGAGCCTGTTCGTCGTGGCGGTGACGGCGTGGAACTGCGCGATGGAGCTGCGCTTCTCGGGCGTGCCGTTCGCGCTGAAACCCGTCAATCCGCACGTCGCCCGCGTCATTCCGCTGCACAACATGCCGCTGCCACCCGGCCTGCATCCGGGTGACCGGGTGGAATATGCCCGCCAGGCACTGACGACGCGGATGACGCTGCTCGCCGTGGTGGAGGAAGCCAGCGTCCAGGCCGGTCATATTCTTCCGCTTGTCATCACCCACGCCGACGGCCATCACACGCGGGTGGACGTGGCGAGCCGCGGACTGCATGAAGTGCCGACGCTGAAAGCGTCGATCTATCTCGACGTCGCGTGGTTCGTGCTGATGTGCCTGATCACGATGATGACGCTGTGGCGCGGACGCGATCGTACTGCGTGGGGCATTGCCGCGTGGGCGATTGCCTTCCTGTGCGGAGGAGCGCTGACGAAGGCGCCGGTCTTTGGCGGACCGGCGTTCGGTCTCGGGCTGGCGTCGCAGATTTGCTTTCTGCTGGCGCGCGTGGGTTTTTTCGTGATGGCCGACGCCATCGCTGCGCCCGCGCTCGGGGCGCGGATGCGCCGGGCAATGCACGTGGCATTTGCGCTCACGCTCGCGGCCGGCTACGGCTACGAGCTGGCGTCGGCGCTGCTGTTGGTGTTCGGCGCCGCGCTGATGCCGCAGATCCTCTCGATAATATGGGTGTTGCCGTACGCGGCCGCCACTGCGATGCTGCTCGGTGCGTACCGCGGCGCCGCTCCCGACATGCGACCGCGCCTGCGCTGGATGTCCTGGAGCAGTGCCGTGCTGGTCTTCGGCATTCTGCTCAGCAACGTGCCGCTGTTCGGCTATCCGGTCTCTTTCCTGATCGAAATACTGGCTTATCTGATCGCGTTCGCCGGACTGTTCTATTCCGCGTTGCGTCACCGCGTGGTCGACATGTCGTTCGTGCTCAATCGCGCGATCGTCTACAGCGTTACGCTGACGGTCGTCGTCGGCATCTTCATGCTGCTGGAGAGCTTCCTCGAAAAAATTGCGCTGTCGGAAAAAGCCAATTTCGTGCTGGAGCTGGGCGTGCCGCTGGCGATCGGTTTTTCGCTCGACGCGGTACGCAAGCGGCTGGAGCGGATTGGCGAGCGGCTGTTCTTCCATCGCAAGTTCGAGGCGCTGGCGGCGCTGCGCCGATATGCGCGCCAGTGTGCCTACATCGAACATCCCGATCATCTGCTGCAACAGACGCTGCGCGAATTACGCGTTCACACCGGAGCCCGGGCCGTCGGCTTTTACTGGCAGCAGCTGGGGGGCCGCTATGATCTGCTGGAAAAAACGGACGCATCATCCTATCCGCCGCATCTGAACGAGGACGATCGTGCAATCGTCGCACTGCGCGCAGAGCGCGAAAGCACGGATCTCGAAGGGCTTGGCAGCGCGCTGGGCGACGACGGCCTGCTGATTCCAATGACGGCGCGTGGCGAGCTGCTGGGCGCGGTGGTGATTGCCAGCCGGCCGGGCGAACGCTATGCGCCGGACGAGCGTGAACTGTTCGGCCGTGTCGTGCACGAGGCGGGCAGTGCGCTGCACGCGCTACAGGCGCGCGATCATGCGCGGTTCGTCGCTGCGGTCGCCGATGGCAGCCTCGCGGGACCCGAAATCGTCGATCGGGCACGCGCGCTGGTGCCGATCGATCCGCCCGCCGCGGTCCCGCGGCAACTGCATCCCGAT
Organism: Burkholderiales bacterium; assembly: GCA_035700525.1. Classification (GTDB taxonomy): domain Bacteria; phylum Pseudomonadota; class Gammaproteobacteria; order Burkholderiales; family JBDZVW01; genus JBDZVW01. Next base: position 4,994 of record DASSON010000050.1, on the reverse strand, counting down.
GCCGCGCGCCGGGAACAGGGGTAGAATGACGCAGCTATTTCGCGGCGGCGATACCACTGCCATGTCCGGAGCGCATGAACCAGAAAACGCGGATGCGGCGGCACCGGCACAGTCGCCACGCGCCCTGCCGGAAGGCTACCGCCAGGGCCTCATCACGGCGATTACCGTTCTGCTGGGTTTTTCGCTCGCGTTCTTCCGTTTCTGGGGTTTCGAAGTGCCCGGCGCGTGGAGCATCCGTTCGATCGTCTCCACCGGCGCGACGGTGATAGCGGTGGCGCTGCAGATCGTCGCGCTGTTCCGCTCGCTGCGCCTCGAAGACAACGAGGCAGTGGAGTATCGCAAGACCGTGTGGTGGTTTATCGCTTCCGTCATTGCGCTGGCGCTCGGCCTGCTGTTCGCATTCGTGGAATCCTTCGGCGCGCCGGCATAGATTCAGACAGGTTGCCGTGAACGACTTCACAGACAACGTTTTTTATTTTTCTGACAGACGTTATCAATGACTGCTATCGATCATCTGCTGCAAAACAACCGTCACTGGTCCGACGACATACGGGCGCGTGATTCGCATTATTTCGAACGCCTGGCCGGCCAGCAAAAGCCGCCCTACCTGTGGATCGGCTGCTCCGACAGCCGGGTGCCGGCGAATATCATCATCGGGCTCGATCCGGGCGAGGTGTTCGTCCACCGGAACATCGCCAATCTGGTGAAGGACGCGGACATGAACTGCCTGTCGGTAATCCAGTATGCGGTCGAGGTGCTGCGCGTCGAGCACATCATCGTTACCGGCCACTACGGCTGCGGCGGCGTGACGGCGGCGGTGACAGGGCAGCGCGCCGGCCTCGTTGACAACTGGATCGGGGAAATCCGCAATACCTGCCGCAAGCACGATCATCTGCTGTCGCGCGCACCGGACATGCCGGCACGAATCGATCGCGCATGTGAACTGAACGTGATCGAACAGGTCGCCGCCGCGAGCCGGACGACGGTCGTGCAGGATGCGTGGCAGGCAGGCCAGCGGCTGACGGTACACGGCTGGATTTACGGCCTGCGCGACGGATTGATCCATGATCTGAAGGTTTCGATATCCGGGCCCGATGAAATATCGGAGCGCTACGGCGCGGCGGTCGCGGCGCGGGGGCACACGGCCGCGACATAGCTGTCCCGAGGCGCCGGCCGCTTCGGAAACTGTCAGTTATTTTGATCCGGCGCCGACCGTTCAAAAGGCTGCAGCAGGGCAGCCTCTCCCGAACCGTAGCGCGTGAGCACGGCTTGCGCCAGCTCGTAATCGCGCAATTGCCACGGGTGGAAGCCGGGGCGCAGGTAGTCGCGCAGATGCCCCAGCGAGCGCCGCGCCATGTGATGTCCGGAGAACAGATGTTCGCGCAACAATCGCCAGGTGCGGCGCTGGCCGAGCAGCTTGTCCTGTCGCAGCAGATTCAGCATCCCGGTCGTGACCAGCAGGTAGAACAGCGGCATCGCCAGCAGCGCGCCCGTGACGCGCAGTGGATAGCTTGGCGCCGTTGCCTGCAGAACGTCGTAGGCGACATGCTTGTGCTCGATCTCTTCGGCGAAGTGCCATTCGAACAGCGCGCGCAGCGCAGGGTCGGCGTCCTCGAGGATGCGTTGCGACAGGAACTCGTGCCCAAGATAGGCGTTCAGGTGCTCGACGCAGGCCACGATCGCCAGACGCACCTTGAATGGAGTCAGACGCTCGACGAACTTGTACAGAAAAGCATCGGTGCGGCGCTGGAAGCCGCGGATGCGGTAGCCCTGGTTTTCCAGCAGCGTCTGATGGCGCAGATGTCCCGAGCCGTGCTGGCCTTCCTGCAGACAGAACCGCGTCACCAGGCCGCGCATCGATTCCGGCAGTTGCGGCAGCACCCGCCGCAGCGTGCGGATGTAATAGCCTTCGTTGCCCGGAATCAGCAAGGTATAGCAGTTGAGCAGATGCGTGACGACGGGATTTTCGTCGCACCAGTGCCGGGGTGTGGTGTCGGGCAGCGTGGCCGTGAAGCGGCGGGGGCGGACGGTGGCCTCGAAAGGCGGATTGCACATGCGGATATCTCCTCCAGCCGGCCTGATCCTGTTTCCCGAATGACGCGCAGCCTGCTTGGATGACCGAATTATATGACAGAATGACACTTGTCTCGCGACGTCATGTCATCGCGATCGATACCTGTTCATCTCTGAAGGAGGCCGGCCATGCAAAAGGAATTGTTCGAAAAGGGACTGAAAGTGCGGCGCGAAGTGCTGGGGGCAGAGTACGTCGATACATCGTTGAAGAACGCCGACGACTTCAATCGCCCGATGCAGGAGTTCGTCACCGAGTATTGCTGGGGCGAGATCTGGAACCGGCCCGGTCTCGACCGCAGGACGCGCAGCTTCATCAACCTCGCGATGCTGACCGCGCTCAACCGGCCGCATGAACTCAGGGTGCACGTGCGCGGCGCGCTCAACAACGGGCTGTCGAAGGACGAGATCCGGGAAGTCCTGATGCAGACCGCGATCTATTGCGGCGTTCCGGCGTCGATCGACAGCTTCCGGGTCGCCCGGGAAGTATTTGCAGAACTGGACGTTTGATCACCGGCCGCTGCCTTCCCATCGAAATCGTCGCGATAGCGGTTGACGTTCACCAAGGGTATTATTCGTCGGCAGCGCCGCCGATGTAAGAGAACGCCGGTAAAAAATATGCGCACCGGCTGATTCCGCGAGCGGCGCGGCGTTCCACGCAGTTTCGATCCGGAGGGGGATTGACGATGGCCGAGCCGATCACGTACCCGTTCCTGCCCATCATCTATGTCCGCGGCTACGCCGCGACCATGGCCGAAATCGAGGAAACTACCGCCGATCCGTACATGGGGTTCAATCTCGGCTCGACGATGCTGCGCCAGGACGCCGACAAGAAACCGGTGCGCTTCATCTTCGAGTCGCCGCTGCTGCGTCTGATGAAGGACCATCAATATGTGGACGCTTTCCACAACGGCGGCGATGGCTACGAGTCCGGTACTGCGCCGGCACGTTCGGTATGGGTGTTTCGCTATTACGAGAAAGTGTCGGATTCGCTCGGTGACGGCCAGCGCGTGTCGATGGAGCAGTTCGCGGCGGACCTCAGGCGCTTCATCCTCACGGTGCGCAACGCGATTTGCGGCGACGATGCCGCGCAACGTGCGAAATTCAAGGTTTACCTCGTCGCGCATTCGATGGGCGGCCTGATCTGCCGCTGCTACCTGCAGAACATCTGCCATTTCGGAGCGCCGGATGCGGCCGACAACGCCGCGCTGGAGCTCGTCCCGGGGCAGGCCAATCCGCACTACGTCGACAAGGCTTATACCTACGGCACGCCCCATAACGGCATCGATCTCGCCGGCCTCAACGCGCCCGATCTGGGCGCGATCGACAAGCTGCAGATCGCCAATTTCAATCGCGACCGCATGCGCGAATATCTGAAACTGCCGCAATCGGACAGCAGTGTGAACGTGCTGGGCGGCGCGTTTCCGAATGACCGCTTTTTCTGCTTCATCGGATCCGACTACAAGGACTACGGTGCATTCATGGGGCTTTCGAAACACGCGACCGGCCCCATGAGCGACGGCCTGGTGATGATGACGAACGCCTACGTCGACGGCGCGCCGCGCGCCGTCGACTACCGCAGCCATTCCGGGCATTACGGCATCGTCAACTCGGAATCGGGCTATCAGAACCTGCGGCGTTTCCTGTTCGGCGAACGGCGCATCACCGCCACGCTGCAAGTGGATGAACTGCCACTGGCCAAACCGATACAGGAAAAGAAGGATGCCGGATCAGAGATCAAAGGCTCGTACTATTTCGACGTCGCCAGCCAGGTACGTGGCGCGGCGAATTACTACCTGAATGAACGCCGTTACGCGCAGGCGTCTTCGATACTGAAAACCTATGACGAACTGACGAAGGAAAAAACGCCGGTTTATCTGTTCACCGGCTATCTGCTGGAGGCCGCTCGCCGCGCCAATGATACGGCGCTGATGTTTTCAATCGACTTCGGCATCCGTGTTCCGGCGTTCGAAGTCGACAGGAAATTCTGGTTCGATGAACACTTCGAAGGTTTTCTGTACCAGGAAAGCATCACGTTTGCGGTGCGAAGAAATACCGTCCGCTACGGCCTCGCGTCGGTCAACGGCCTCGGAGCAGCCCCCACGGTCGCCGACGTTACGGAGACGAACGACGGTGCGCGCGAACTCGGCATTGCGCTGGCGACACGCAAGGGCGCGCTGCCGGGTTTTCAAGGCAAACTGATGTTGCGAGTGGAGCCATGGAATGCGCAGACCTGACAGCCGAAACGTCGGATTACGCTTCGCCAATCGGGCCTGCGATTGTCCAAAACAGGGGGCGCCTTGCAAGACCGCAATGACTCCCGGCGCGAAGACTCCTACGCCGCCTGCTTTTCCATCTCCGCACTGTAACGCCCGAAGCACGCCGCGCTGTTGAGCTTCGCACGCAGCACGAGCAGCTTCTGCGCCGCCGGCACGTTCGCGGCCTGACCCTTCCACGCGCCAAGCGCCGGCGCCTGCAGCGCACGCCCATAGGAGAACGACAATGGCCACGGCAAAGTTTTGTAGCGCGCGTTCATGTCGTTCAGATGCGCGGTGGCAAGCTCGTCATTCTGGCCGCCCGACAGGAACACGATACCCGGCACAGCCGCCGGCACGGCGCGCTTCAAACATGCGACGGTGGCATCCGCCACTTCGGTGACGCTCGCCTGCTTCGCGCATTTCGTTCCGGCGATTACCATGCTCGCCTTGAGGATCATGTGCTCGACACGTACGCGCTGCTGGTAGAGCGCGCGGAACACCGTGATCAGCGTGCGCTCGGTCACGTCGTAGCAGCACTCCAGCGTATGGTCGCCGTCCATGATTACTTCCGGCTCGACGATCGGCACGATCCCGACCTCCTGGCACAGCGCGCTGTAACGCGCCAGCGCGTGCGCATTCGCGCCGATGCAGTAATCACTCGGAATG
>DASSON010000049.1:0-4636 GCA_035700525.1 Burkholderiales bacterium | reverse complement strand
CGCAGCCACAGCACCAGGATCAGGATGATCAGGCCATAGGTATCGCGGTAGTCATACGAAATGTACACCGCGCCGAAAGTGTCGAGCACGCCGAGCAGCAGCGCGGCAAAAATGCTCCCCGGCAGCGAGCCCATGCCGCCGAGCACGACGATGACATACGACTTGATTGCCGGGAAAGTGCCGACGTCGGGCGTCGGATTGATCAGCGGCGCCAGCAGCGCGCCGGCGAGTGCCGCGAGGATGCCGGACAGCGTGAAGATGATGCTGCTCGCCTTCGCGGTATCGATGCCGGCGAGCGACGCGCCGAGACGGTTCTGCGCCACCGCCTGGATCTGGCGGCCCCACAGCGAACGCTTGACGAAAACGCTGATGCCGATCAGCATCGCGGCCGCTGCCACCGCGGTGATGATCTGCTGTCCCGTCAGCAGCACCGGTCCGATCGCAATGCGCATCGCGTTCCACAGCGCCGGCCCGCGGTAGGCGTAGGGCCCGACGATCTTGTCCACCAGGTTGATCAGCAGCAGCGACAGCCCGAACGTCACCACCACCGCGTACTCGTCGCGCATGAAGTTCCACGAGGTGTAGCCGGCGTACAGCGGACGCATCAGTGCGCGCTCGGTCACCCAGCCGATTGCGGCACCGGCGACCAGCGCCAGGATCAGCGCCAGCCACGGCGGCACGCCGAGCGCCATCGCGGTCAGCGTGTAGGTGTAAGACCCGATCATGTAAAACTCGCCGTGCGCGAAGTTGACGATCTTCAGGATGCCGAAGATCATCGTCAGCCCGACCGCCATCAGCGCGTAATAAAGACCGATGATCAGCCCGTTGACGAGGAGGTCGATGTTGAGTTGAAGCATGCGGACAGACGAGGATCGGGGATTGTGTGGAAGTTGCCGGTGTGCAATCTCTCATCCCCGGCCCTTCTCCCGGTGGGAGAAGGATCGAGGGCGAGGGGAGTGCTCCGCATGGATTACCTCTTTGACTCCTTCACTGCACCAAGCAGCGTTTCACAGCGTTGCGCAATTGCCAGCAGCTTCAGCTCCGCGCCGGGACGCGCTGCAAGCTGCAATGCAATCGGCAACCCGCCCGCAGTGATGCCGCACGGCAGCGTGATCGCCGGCAGCCCGCTCAGATTGAACAGCAGCGTAAGATTGGTCATGGCGGTATGCAGCGGCAGCTGCGCGTTGCCGATCGTCAACGTGTGTTCGCCGACAGCCGGTGCCGGCGTGCGCAGTGTCGGCAGCGCCATCACGTCGGCATCGCCGAACGCTGTCAGCAGCCGGTTGCGAAACTGCGTACGCATCCGTTGCGCCTTCACGTAATCCTTGCCCAGCAGGAACTGGCCGATTTCGAGACGCGTGCGCACGTCCGGGCCGAGGCCGTCGGCGTGTGTCTTCAACAGCGTCCAGTGCTCCTGCGTCGCTTCACAGCAGATGGTGACGAACTGAATCGCGGGCGCCAGCTCGACGCCCGGAATTTCAACGTCGCCGACGGTCGCGCCGTCACCGGCCATGCCGCCGACAGCATCGTCGACGGCTTTTTTCACTGCCGGATCGAGCAGCTCGAAAAAGGGCCCGACCGGCCGCACCACTCCGACGCCCTGCAGATCGTTGCGGTGAAGAAGGGAATGCATGTCGATGCCGGCCATCGTCGCGAACAGGCCGGCCGCGTCGGCAACGCTGGCGGCGATCGGTCCCACGTGATCGAGCGACGCCGTGAGATTCATCACGCCGCTGCGGCTGACCGCATCATAGCCGGGCTTGAAGCCGACCACGCCGCAGCAGGCGGCCGGGATGCGAATCGAACCGGCGGTGTCGGTACCGACCGCCGCTCTGACGATGCCGGCCGCGACTGCCGCCGCCGAGCCGCCGCTCGATCCGCCCGGAATGTGGTCCGGCGCGCGCGGGTTGACGACACGACCGAAGTGCGGATTGTCGCTGGTGATGCCGTAGGCCAGCTCGTGCAGATTGGCGGTGCCGATGATTGCCGCGCCGGCAATCCGCAGCCGCATCACTGCGTCGGCATCCTGCGCCGGCGCGATGCCGGGAAGCGCCCGGCTGCCGCCGGTCAACGGCACGCCGGCAACCTGCATCAGATCCTTGATCGCCACCGGAATGCCGGCCAGCGGTTCGCGCATCTCGCCCACTGCCGCCATGCGGTCGACGCGTTCCGCTGCCGCGCAGGCATCGTTGCCGCACAGCGTGATGAACGCATGGAGATGCGTGTTCGCGCGCGCCGCGGCGAGCGCCTGTGAAACCAGATCCGCCGCTTTCACCTCGCCACGGGACACCCGTTCGGCAATTGCGGTGATGCTGTCCGGCGGCGCAACAAAGGCATCGCCGTCGCGCAGCGCGACAGGCACCACCGCCGGCAGATCCGCGATGGCCGGCGCCGTCGGTTCCGGCGCCGCGAAGAACAACTCCAGCTCAGGCGCATTGACCGCGAACCTGGACTCCCATTGCGCGATGCGCTCGGGATAGCCGTTGAATTCCGCAACAGCACGCAGCAGGTTCGCCAGATTACGCATGCCCATGCCATTCTCGCGGTGAATTCAAGTTTTTCTAACCCTCATGGCAGAAGGTGAATGACGGCGCATTGCGCGCTTGCATCTCGCTCGGTCTTCTCCCTGCCTTAAAGACAGGAGGAGAGTGTCATCCGGTAAAGAACGTCGGAGTCCGCCTGGATTTTTTCCCCTCCTCGGATGAGGAGGGGTGGACGCGCAGCGGACGGGGTGGTGGGCGGCGTCTGGAAAAACGACCACCCCTCCCGCTTCGCTCCTTCCTCTCCTTAAAAACAGGAGGGGAGAAAAACCGGCGCGATAGATGACGGATGAGTGTCCCATGGCTCGCTGGGTCGATCGTACTTCCGAGTGTCGAGCCGGAGGTTCCAACAGAAATCGGCCTCCCCGCCTCATCGAGGCGGGGAGGCCGTGAAGACGAAGAGTGCCACCCGGTAAAGAACGTAGAAGTCCGCCTCGATTTTTTCCCCTCCTCGAATGAGGAGGGGTGGACGCGCAGCGGACGGGGTGGTGAGCGGTGCTGGAAAAATTCACCACCCCTCCCGCTTCGCTCCATCCCCTCCTTAAAGACAGGAGTGGAGAAAACCAGTATGGTGAGTCGACGCGTCGGTTTTCTCCCCGCCTTGTCGAGGCGGGGTGTCCGAGAAGGCGGACGGGGCGGTGGGCGGTGTCTGAAAAAACGACTACCTCTCCCGCTTCGCGCCGTGTGACCGCGAATCCCCGCGACCACCGCGGAGCGACAGTTCGCTGCGGAGCATCCTCCACGAGCAACTCAGCTCGCCGGCTTCACCAGCTTCTTGACGTCGAGCTGCTGTCCCGGTCCCTGGATCAGCGTTGCCTTGTCGACCGGCTGATTGGCCGCGGTGAACTGATAATTCACGTACGGCACGTCGATCCACTGATGATAGGTGTAGCCCGGCTTCGAAGAAAACTCGAACGTGCCGCGGTAGCCGTGGAACTTCGTCGTCTCCATCGCCTTGATCATCGCGTCGGGCTGGGTGCTCTTTGCTTCCTTGATCGCGTCCGCGATCATCAGCAGCGAATCCGCCGCCTGGAACAGCAGCCGGTTCGGCGCGTTGCCGGTGCGCTTCTGGTACAGCGCGGCCAGTTCATGGCCGATCTTCGGCATCTTCATGTCCGGGTGATAAAGCCCGAACTCGATCATGTACTGTCCGGCCTGCTTTACGTTACGCCAGAAGTCGGGATAGTCGCCGATGCCGGCACCGTCATAAAGCCAGGTTTTGGCCGATGGCGCCACACCCTGCTGATACAGCTGGCCGACCAGGATATAGGCTGCCGGCGGCAGCATCATCGTCACCACCATGCCGGGCGGGTTCGCCCGCAGCGGCAGCACCGCCGGCGTGAAATCCTTGCCGGCGCGGTCGAGCGTTTCGTATTTGTACTTCACGTCCGGCGCCATTTTCTTCAGCTCGGCGCCGAGGTCCTTCGCCTGGCCGATACCGTAATCGGTGTTCTCGGCGAACGCCACCACGCTCTTGACGCCCATCGCCTTGATCGTCTGCGCCATCGCGGCCGCCACCCGGCTGTTGTAGTTGCCGGGATTGAACACCTGCTTGTAGCCCTTCGTGCGCACGGCGTCGGACCAGCAGTTGGTGTTGACGAACGGCACGTTGTGGCGATGCGCGACTTCGATCTCCGCCAGGCACACCGAGCTTTGATGGGTGCCGGTGATCGCAACCACGTGATCCTTGGTGATCAGCTTCTCGACGGCGGCGCGGCCCTTTTCGGGCAGTCCCTGGTCATCCTCGATGATCAGCTGCAGCGGCCGGCCGAGCACGCCGCCCGCCTTGTTGATCATGTCCTTCGCGACCTCGAGTCCGTCCTTGACCTGCGTGCCCTGCGCCACCGAGCCCGGCGGCGATTCCGCGATGCTGACACCGATCTTGATGGGTTCGGCGGCGAATGCTGCCTGTGTGAAGGCCGCGATGGTCAGAACGAAAAGCGAATGCCGAAGCTTCATGATCCCCTCCAAGTGGATATGACGGACTGCCGCTTGTGTCGCGATTGTTCTTGCCTGTGGAAGCTTGCCGATACGGTATCGGCAGCCCAGCCGTTGCATAATCCAATCCCGTCAGGGGTTTGTCAAGCGCGTGCCGG
>DASSON010000048.1:0-4183 GCA_035700525.1 Burkholderiales bacterium | reverse complement strand
TTACTGCTTCACCAACCCGAATTCAGCGGCCAGGTCACGATACTGCTTGACCTGCTGCTTCACATAAATGTCAAGCTCGGGACCGGTTTTCGCGTACGGATACAGGCCGCGTTCGGCACGCAGTTTCGCGAACTCCGGCGTCGCCAGCATCTTGTTGAATGCGTCGACCCAGTACTGGTAATCCGCGTCCGAAACCTTCGGCCCCATATAGAAGCCGCGGATGATCGGCCATGTGATATCGTAGCCCTGCTCCTTCGCCGTCGGCACATCCTTCAGCTTGCCGGTCAGGCGCTCGTCGGACAGCACTGCGAGCACGCGGATCTTGCCGCCCTCGAGCTGGTTTTCGACTTCCGACGCGTCGCCCGACACCACCTGCACGTGCCCGCCGAGCAGCGCGGTCAGTGCTTCGCCGCCGCCCTCGAACGCGACGTAGCGCATCTTCTTGTAATTGATGTTCGCTTCCTTTGCGATCAGCGCGGATTTCATCCAGTCCTGGCTGCCGATGGTGCCGCCGGCAGCAAACACCACCTTGGCCGGATCAGCCTTGATCGCCGCCATCAATTCCTTCAGGTTCTTCCACGGCGCGTCGGCGCGCACCGTGATCGCGCCGAAATCGGCGCCGATGCCGGCCAGCCATTTGACGTCATCCACGCCGTACTTGCCGAACTTGCCCTGTGCCAGATTGAGCAGCGATCCGCCCGAAAACGCGACGATCGTGTTGCCTTCGTCGGGACGCTGCGCGACGATTGCATTGTAGGCAACGGCACCGATGCCGCCCGGCATGTAGGTCTCGCGCATCGGCTCGTTGATGTACTTGCCGTTCTGCAGCCCGGATTGCGCCAGCTTGCAGGTCAGATCGAAGCCGCCGCCCGGCTTGGCGGGTGCGATACACTCCGGCTTGTCGGTGGCCGCCTGAGCGATGCCCAGCGCAAGCGCCAGCAGCAGTCCGGTTACAACGCGGATCCTGATCATTTCTCTCTCCTCGATTCAAGGCCAACAATACGTTTGCGTGAAACAGCACATACCGGCTCGGGGTAGCCACCAGGCCGATCGTTGCCCATACTATCCAAACAACCTTTCGATTCGCTTTCAATGCGGCCGCGGCCGCCGATCCCGACCAACCAATGCGCCTGCTGCTCGTCGAAGACAATCCGGAACTCGCGCACTGGCTGGCGTGCGCCTTGCGTGCGGCCGACTTCGTCATCGACCATCTGGCCGACGGCGCAGCCGCCGATCGCGCACTGGCAAGCGAAAGCTACGATCTCGTGATCCTCGATCTGGCGTTGCCAAAAATGGACGGGCTGGAAGTGCTGAGCCGGCTGCGCACACGCGGCCAGACAGTACCGGTGCTGATTCTCACCGCGCGCGGCGAAACCGGCGACCGCATCAAGGGGCTCAATCTCGGCGCCGACGACTACCTCGCCAAACCGTTTGAACTGGGGGAGCTCGAAGCGCGCATCAAGGCGCTGCTGCGGCGCGCGCACCGCGCCGGCAGCCTGCCCCAGATCAGCTGCGGGGCATTGGCCTACGACACCGTCAGCCGCATGTTCACCGTGAATGGCGCGCCGCTGGCGCTGACGCCGCGCGAGCACGCGGTGCTGGAAGCGCTGATCACGCGTGCCGGACAAGTGGTCGCGAAAGAGCGCCTGTTCTCCCAGGTATTCTCGCTCGACGATAACGCCAACGTCGAAGCGATCGAACTCTACGTGCATCGCGTGCGCAGGAAACTGGAAGGCAGCGGCGTCGCGATCACCACGCTGCGCGGATTAGGCTATCTGCTGGAGGCGGCGCCCGGTGGCTGAGCCGCAAACCACGGACATCGCGGCGGCGCGGCGCAAGCGCGGCAGTCTGCGCGGCCAGTTGCTGCGCTGGCTGCTGATTCCGCTCGCGGTGCTGATTGCGCTCAACGCGGTCAGTGCGTGGCACAGCGCGCTCGATGCGGTCAATCTCGCCTATGATCGTACGCTGCTCGCCGCGGCGCGCGCGATCGCCGAGCGCATCCGCATGGTGGACGGCCGCGTCACGGTCGACGTGCCGTACGTCGCGCTGGACTTCGTGCAGTCCGACATTCCGGGACGCATTTATTACAAGGTCAGCGGGCCGCGCGGCGAATTCGTTTCCGGCTACGATGATTTTCCCGCAATGCCGTCCGGCGTGCCGCGCTCGCCGCTCTATCCGGCGCTGGTTCATTTTTACGACGGCCGCTATCACTCGAACCCGCTGCGGGTTGCGGCGCTGTTCCAGCCCGTGTCCGACGGTCACGACAGCGGCATCGCGCTGATCCAGGTCGGCGAGACGCCAGGTGCACGCGAAATGCTGGCACGCACGCTGCTGATCGATACCCTCTGGCCGCAGGCGCTGCTGGTGGTGGTGACCGCGATCCTGATGCTGCTCGCGGTGACGTTGGCGTTACGGCCATTGCGCCAGCTGCGTGATCAGTTGGCGGCGCGTGCGCCCGGGGAACTCAAGCCGTTTTCGGAAGATGGCGTGCACCGCGAAGTGCGGCCGCTCGTCGCCGCGCTCAACGATTACGTGCAACGCCTCGCCACGCTCGTCACCGGCCAGCGCCGCTTCATCGCCGACGCGTCACACCAGCTGCGCACGCCGCTCACGGTACTCAAGACCGAAGCCGAACTGGCATTGCGCGAAAAGGATCTGCAGGCGATGCGTGAAATCGTCATCGCCTTTCATCACACCACCGATCAGACGGTGCGTCTCGCCAATCAGCTGTTGTCGCTGGCCCGCGCCGAGCCGGGCGCCGCCGTGCCGGCATTGCAGCCGGTCGATCTGCGTGCGGCAGCGCGTCAGGCCTGTCTGGATTACGCGCCGCAGGCAGTTACAAAGCACATTGACCTTGGCTTCGACGACCGCGGTCTGCCGCCCGAATCGCGCGCCGAAATCATGGCCGATCCGCTGCTGCTCCACGAATTGCTCGCCAACCTGCTTGACAATGCGTTGCGCTACACGCCCCCGGGTGGTGCAGTCACGGTCCGTATCGGCGCCGCAGAAACGCCTTCGACCATCAAGCTCGAAATCGAGGACAACGGCCCCGGAATTGCCCCGCAGCTGCGTGAAAAAGTATTCGACCGCTTCTACCGCGCACCGGACAACACGCTGCCCGGCGCCGGGCTGGGGCTCGCGATCGTGAGTGAAATCTGTGCAACCCACGATGCGCGGATTACGTTGAATGAAGGCGCTGGAGGGAAGGGATTATTGGTGAGGATTGTGTTCCCGCGCGGCCAGCCACATTCGAACGAGTGATACAGTCGTCTTCCTTGTCCGCCAGCGGGAAAACAAAACAGAACGGAGCAAGAGCGAGGGTGGTCGGCTACTCCAAACGCCGCCCACCGCCCCCGCCCGCCTTCGCGGGCTCCCCGCCTCGATAAGGCGGGGAGATGAAGTCAACCATTTATCTATCACGCTACCCACCAACCGCGCGATACTTTTCTCCCCTCCTGTTTTTAAGGAGGGGACGGAGCGAAGCGGGAGGGGTGGTCGGCCTTTCCTGACGCCGCTGACCACCCCGTCGGCTGCGCCGCCACCCCTCCTCATTTGAGGAGGGGAAAGTTGGTAGATTACCCTGCGCTGACCCGACCCACTGTTCGATTCTTCATCGGCGCAGTCCGCCGCGTCAGCGAAAAACATAAATCGGGCTGGACCAGATGAAATTGCCGTCTTCCTGCGTGATGCAGACATAGAGTGCGTTGTCGTGGTCGTCCGCGAGCTCGATTTCGCGCTCAAGGCTGATCCGGTGTTGCGTATTTTCGTCGGGCAAGCGGAAGACACGGATGCGCCGCCGGATACCGCCGGCGTCGAACACCAGATCGTCGATGCCGATGTCGGCGACCTTGATCTCGCATTTCACGAGCGGCGTGTCGATCTTCAGCGTTCCGGCACTGGCTTCTTCCAGCCACGCGTCGAAGCCGCCGAAGCCGCCGGTGGTAAGCGCAGTCCATTTCAGTTCGCCGGGCGCGGTCTGTTCCAGCTTCTTGTCGAGATTCCAGAAGTTGATTGGCTTGACGCGCTCGAAGCGATTGCCGGTCAGCGTGCAGCCGCCGTCCCATATCGTCTGGCGGCCGCGGCCGCGATATTCGGAACCTTCCCAGATCACGCGGATGTGCCGCCCGAGATCCTGCTTGCCGTAAGGCCGGAAAGTCTCGAGCGTCTGCAGCCGGTTGCGGAT
>DASSON010000047.1:0-4033 GCA_035700525.1 Burkholderiales bacterium | reverse complement strand
TTCCGCAAGTTCGGTGACGTCGTCGGCAAGATGGGCGAAGTGTCCGATGTGACCGACAGCAGCTTCAAGGTGACGGCGCAGGGCGGCAGAATAGAAGTGCTGCGCGTCAAGGCGGAAGGCGGCAAGAAAGTCGCGGCCGGCGAATTCGCCGCCAGCAGCGGTTTGAAGGCCGGGACGATACTCGGCGGTTGATTTCACGAGTGTTTCTGAAGCCACGGCTGGTCGCCGTGGCTTTTTTATTGCCCGCGCGCCGTCAGGCCTTTGCTCCGCTTGCCGGTTGTCGTGCCGAGCCGTCTTTCGGCAAAAAATCACAGACTTTTTCCGGATATCGCGTAAAATAGAAAAACAAACAATATAAGTAGCTGTATCGGAAGAATAATAATGGCAGCTGAGGAAACCGGGGCGGAGTATCTTTTGCAGCGCCGGCTCGGCCACGCGCGCTGTATCCGGACGAAGCGGGATTGAACCGGTGATCATCGAAGCGGATTGCGGGTGGACGGCCGTTCTGCAGCGGCAGTGATGAAAGCGTGTCGTGAGATGCGAGTACGGTAATTGCTTGTTCGGTAATCCATCTTTCAAGGATGCAGGTTGCCGTGCAGGACAATGGGAAACCGTTCTTCCGGGGCATGCCGCGAAGGAATCATCATGCCCCTGAACGGGATGTTCGAAATCGCGAGCGCGACGGATCCGGGGAGGGTTCGTTCACATAATGAAGACAGCATCGCAACCGATCCTGAAATCGGGCTGGCGGTGCTGGCTGATGGCATGGGAGGCTATAACGCAGGGGAGGTTGCCAGCGGCATTGCGGTCGCGATGATCGCACGCGACATGCGGACGGCACTCGAGACGGAGCGGCGAATGCGCCGCGGCACGGGGGGTAACGGTGCGCCGGCCGCACCGGATCTGCTGCGCCGGCATGCGGCTCACGCCAATCGGACGATCTATGAAACCGCGCAGAATCAGCGACAGTATCGCGGCATGGGAACGACGCTGGTGATGACGCTGTTTTACGACGACCAGGTCGCGGTCGGCCACATCGGCGATTCGCGGCTTTACCGCATGCGCGGCGATGGTCTGAGCCAGCTCACGCGCGACCATTCGCTGCTGCAGGAACAGATCGACAGCGGCATGCTTACGCGTGAACAGGCGCGTCATTCGCGCAACCGCGGCATCATCACGCGCGCCGTCGGCATCGATCCGCAGGTGGACACCGAGATCCATGTCCACGACACCCGTCCCGGCGACATTTACCTGTTGTGCTCGGACGGGCTGAACGACATGGTAGCCGACGACGACATCCGGTTGACGCTCGACGCCCTGAGGGCCAATCTGCCGCTGGCGGCGCAGCAACTGGTGCAACAGGCGAACGATAACGGCGGGCGCGACAATATTTCGGTGATTCTGGTCAGGGTACGCGGCAATGAGGCTGCGCACGGCGGCTGGCTGGGCAAAATAATCAAATGGGCGAGGGCATAAAAATGGCGAGACTGATCCTCAGTCTGGAAGGTGCGACGATCCGCGAAATTCCGCTCGACAGGGAGCGCATCACCATCGGGCGCAGGCCGCACAACGACGTGCACATCGAAAACCTGGAAGTGAGCGGAGAGCATGCCAGCGTCATGACCATACTCAATGACTCCTTCCTGGAAGATCTCGGCAGCACCAACGGCACCTACGTCAACGGCAATCCGATCAAGAAATACATCCTGCAGAACGATGATGTGATCGGAATCGGGAAATACCAGTTCCGCTACATCAGCGAAGCGCCCGAGAAGACTCTGACGACGGTCGACGAATTCGAAAAGACGATGGTGCTGCAAGCGCCGGCGGTGTTTACCGCGCCGCGCAAGGCGATGCCCGGCATGGGCGACACGCAGACGCTGGCGGCGGCATCATCGTTTACCGCGGCCGCCCGCCCCGCTGCGGCGCCGCGCCCGGCCCAGCCGCGGGCGGTGATCCAGATTCTGAGCGGCACCGGCGCGGGCCGCGAACTGGAGCTGGTGAAGAACCTCACCACGGTGGGCCGGCCCGGCGTGCAGGTGGCGGTGATCACGCATCGGCCGCAGAGCTATTTCATCACCCATGTCGAAGGCATCAATTACCCGATCGTCAACGGCCGCACGCTGGGCGCACAGGCGCACGCGCTCAATGATCACGACATCGTCGAGATATCGGGCGTCAAAATGGAGTTTTTCTTCAAACACGATTGAGAACCCGCGGTGAGGAGGCACCTTGTCCCCATCGTGCTGGGACTGTTCGTGGTGGCGGTGTTCCTGGGGTACGCCGCGCACTACTATCGGCTGCCGCTGCTCGAGCAGCTGGAGAACACTTTCTACGATTATCGCGTGACGCTGACGATGCCGCGGACGGTCGACGATCGTGTTGTGATCGTCGATATCGACGACAAGAGTCTGGCGGAGCGCTCGCAGGGCGGTGAAGGCCACTGGCCGTGGCCGCGCAACCGTCTGGCGCTGATGCTCGATCAGTTGTTCGATCATTACCATGTCGCCGTTGTGGGTTTCGACGTGACGTTTCCGGAGCACGACGACAGCTCCGGCCTTGGCGTGCTCGAAAAACTGGGACAGAACCAGTTGCGCGACGTGCCGGGATACGAGCAGGCGCTGCAGCAGCTGCGGCCGCAGCTGCAGTACGACGAGATTTTCGCACGCAGTGTCAAGGATCGGCCGGTGGTGCTGGGCTATGTGTTCACACACGCGGCGCCCAGCCCGACCTCCGACAAGGGCCTGCTGCCGCCGCCGACGCTGCCGGCAGGCACTTTTGCCGGCCGCAGCATCGCGTTTACGCAGTGGAGCGCCTATACCGCCAATCTGCCCGGGCTGGAGCGTGCCGCGCGCACCGCGGGCCACTTCAATCCATACACCGACCCGGACGGCATGACCCGCCGCGTGCCGATGCTGGCCGAGTACAACGGCGCCTATTATCAATCGCTGTCGCTGGCGATGGTGCGGGTGGTGCTCGGGATGCCGAAGGTCGAGCCGGTGTTTGCCGACGCTGCGGGCGGCGATGCCGGCTATGGCGGCCTGGAATGGCTGAAAGTCGGCCCGTTGCGCATCCCGGTCGACGCCCACGCCGCCGCGCTGGTGCCGTATCGCGGCTTTCAGGGCAGTTTTCCCTATTATTCGGCGGTCGATGTGATCCACGGCCGCGTGCCGGTCAACGATCTGAAAGGCCGCATCGTGCTGGTCGGCACCACCGCGCCCGGGCTGCTCGATCTGCGGGTGACGCCGGTCGGCCGCTCCTATCCCGGAGTCGAAGTGCACGCCAACCTGATTTCGGGCATGCTTGACGGCACCATCAAGCAGCAGCCGCCCTATGTCACCGGCGCCGAATTCGTGCTGCTGCTGCTGACCGGCACGCTGATGGCGCTGGTATTGCCGCTGCTGGCGCCGCTCAGGGCGACCGCCTTCACGCTGCTGGTGCTGGGTGGGGCGATCGCCGCCAACCTCGCGATATTCGCCTACGGCAACCTGGTTTTGCCGCTGGCATCGGGGCTGGCAATGATCTTGCTTCTGTATGCATTCAACATGGCCTACGGGTTCTTTGTGGAAGCGCGTGGCCGGCGGCAGATCACCAGCCGCTTCGGCCAGTACGTGCCGCCGGAACTGGTGGACGAGATGGCGAAGCACCCCCGCCGGTTCTCGATGGCGGGCGAAAGTCGCGAGCTGACGGTGCTGTTTACCGACGTGCGCGGGTTCACCACCATCTCCGAGGGCCTGGAGCCGAAGGAGCTGAGCCAGCTGATGAACGCCTTTCTGACGGCGCTCACGGAGGTGATTTACAAGCATCGCGGAACGATCGACAAGTATATGGGGGACTGCATCATGGCATTCTGGGGCGCGCCGCTGGCCGATCCCGGGCATGCGCGCCGCGCGCTGGAGGCGGCGCTCGACATGCACGTGGCGCTGGCGCGCCTGCAGCCGGAATTCAGCGCCCGCGGCTGGCCCGAGATCCGCATCGGCGTCGGGCTCAACAGCGGCCGCATGAGCGTCGGCAACATGGGGTCGGAGATCCG
>DASSON010000046.1:0-16241 GCA_035700525.1 Burkholderiales bacterium | reverse complement strand
GTGCCGTCCTGCGCCATTTTTTGCAATGTCTGCAACGTGATACGCATCTCAAACTCCCAGATTAAAGTATTCGCGTGTGCCGCGCATCGATACGATGCGCTGCAACAATAAATCAAAGTCCCCGGGCTGATCAACAAAATTGAGATTCTGCGAATTCACGATCAGCAACGGCGCGTCAGCATACTGGTGAAAGAACTGCGCATAGGCTTCAGACAGGTCATACAGATATTCTTCGCCAACATTTTTCTCATAAGCCAGACCGCGCCGCCGCACGCGTTCAACCAGCACTGCCGGTTTCGCCTGCAGGTAAATGACGAGATCGGGGCCCGGCGCCTGCGGCGCCAGGTAATCGTAGATGCGCCGATAGAGATCAAGCTCGTCGTCATTCAACGTCAGCCGCGCGAACAGCTCGTCCTTCTCCAGCATGAAATCGGCGACGGTGACGCCGTTGAACAGATCGCGCTGCCGCAGTCCGCGCAACTGCTCGGCGCGTTGGAACAGAAAGAACAGCTGCGCCGGCAGCGCGTAACGCGCGCGATTTTCATAGAACCGTTCCAGAAACGGATTGGCGTCCGGATCCTCGAGCAGCAGCGTGCCGCCAAGGCGGTTGCTGAGCAGATAAGCGAGCGACGTCTTGCCGGCGCCGATCGGCCCTTCCACCGCGATGTAGCGGAATTTTTCCGGTAGTTCGAAATCCACGAAGCCTCCGCTACAGTTTTTTTATTCCATCGGTATCGATACGCGCCGCCAGCGCCCCCGCGGCGCCGTGCCCGGCGATGACGGCAGCGGGCGCGATTTCGGCCAGCGGCACCAGCACGAACGCACGCTGGTGCATGCGGGGATGCGGCACGATCAGACCCGGCTCATCGATCACCTGTCCGTCATAGAGCAACAGATCGAGATCAAGGGTACGCGGGGCGTTCGGAAAAGTCCGGTTGCGGCCGTGCCGGCGCTCCGTTTCGAGCAATGCATCGAGCAGCGCGCGCGCAGCAAGCGCCGTCTCGAGCGCCGCCACCGCATTGATGAAATCCGGCTGATCCGCATAGCCCACCGGCGTCGTCGCATACAGCGACGAACGGGCGCGGCATGCGGTATCCGGCAACCCGGCCAGCGCGGCAAATCCCGCCTCGACCTGGTGCCGCGGATCGTTCAGATTGGAGCCGAGCGCCACGAACGCCATCACACGCGATACCTGCGTATTCATGGTCAATGCCCGCCTCAATGCGCCGACGGTACGGCGGCCGGTGCTTCCGCAGCCGGTTTGCGTCGCCGTGAACGGCGCCGCCGTTTGGCCGGTCCGGCATCCCGCATCAGCATCGCGTTGCGCTGCGTTTCATCGGCCTGCTGAAAGCGCGTCCACCATTCTCCGACTTCGGCTTCCAGTTCGCCGCTCTTGCAACGCAACAGCAGAAAATCGTAGGCGGCACGAAAGCGCAGGTGATGCAGCAGTCCGGACGGGCGCCGGCCGGAACGATTCATGAAGCGTTGCTGCAGTGCCCAGATCTCGCGCATGTCAGCGGAAAAGCGGCGTGGAATCGCCAGCTTCTCGAACTGCACCGCGGTCACCTGGTCGATCGCCTCGTGCAGCGCCGGCACCGGCTTCATGCCCGTCGCCTCGATTTTCTTCCACGCTTCGGCCACTTGCGGCCACAACAGCGCCGCGAACAGAAAGCCCGGGGCGACCGGTTTGCCGCAGCCCAGCCGCTCGTCGGTGGCGCTCAATGCGAGCATCACGAAACGCTCGCCGGCGGGATTTTCGAGCACCACGTCGAGCAGCGGCAGCAGACCGTGGTGCAGCCCGTTGCGCCGCAGTCGCCGCACGCATTCGACCGCATGTCCGGACAGCAGCAACTTCAGCATCTCGTCGAACAGCCGCGACGGCGGCACGTCCTGCAGCAAATGAGCCAGCTCGCCGATCGGTTTCCGTGTGGCGGGGTCCATTTCCAGATCGCGCGAAGCCGCCAGCCGTACCGCACGCAGCATGCGCACCGGATCCTCGCGGTAGCGCGTCTCCGGGTCGCCGATCATCTTCAGCCGCCGCTTCTTGAGATCGGCGACGCCGTTGTGATAATCCAGCACCTGCTGCGTGACCGGATCGTAAAACAGCGCGTTGATCGTGAAGTCGCGGCGCGCGGCGTCCTGCTCGCGGCTGCCGAACACGTTGTCGCGCAGAATGCGCCCGCTGGCATCCGCGATCCGTTCGCCGTCGCCGTCGACCACGGCGCCGCCACGAAACGTCGAGACCTCGACCGTTTCGGCGCCGCACATCACGTGCACCAGCCGGAACCGCCGGCCGATGATGCGCGAGCGCCGGAACAGCGCCCGCACCTGCTCGGGACGGGCGTCGGTAGCAACATCGAAATCCTTCGGCTTGCGGCCCAGAATCAGATCGCGCACCGCGCCGCCGACCACGTACGCATCATGGCCGGCAGCCTGCAGCGTTTCGCAGGTCTTCATCGCACAGCGGCTGATACGTTCGCGGTCAATTCCATGATCCGCCGCGGAAACGGTAACCGGCCGGTGGCCGCGGGCCCGCGTTTTGGAAAACACCTTGCCAAACAGCTTGCGAATCATTGGCTATGAGGGCCCGCAACGAAGGCGGAAGGGGGGTGGCACACGTCCATGGGCGCCATTATACAACGGGCATATGGCGCGCTCCGCCGCTTCCGGCGATGGTCTGCAACGGACAGCGATAGAGCCGTTCCAGATTGGCGCGCGTCAGCATCGCGGCCGTTTCCCCGGCCGCTGTCTCGCCGTTGTTGTAAAGAAGCAACACATGATCGCCGAATACACCGGGCCACCAGGTGTCATGAAGCACCGCGATCACGGTCCGACCCTGCTCCCGCGCCGCGCGGCGCAGCAGATCGAGCGCCCGTACCTGGTGGCGCAGATCGAGATGGGTGAGCGGTTCGTCCAGCAGCAACGTCTGCGGCGCCTGCGCGAACAGCTGTGCCAGCCGTGCGCGCTGACGTTCGCCGCCCGACAGCGTAGTGAACCGCCGCGGCGCCAGTCCCTCAAGGTCAAAGTCCGCCAGGCAACGCCGCGCAATGGCCTCGTCCGCCGCCTGCCAGCCGAAAAACTGCGGACGGTGCGGATAGCGTCCCATCAGCACATATTCGAGCACACTTCCCCAGAAACCGCGATCTTCCTGCTGCAGCAGTACGCCGACGGTGCGTGCCCGCTCCCGGGCACCCATACCGGCGAGAGGCTCACCATCATGCGTCACGCGGCCGGCATGCGGGCTCCGCAATCCACCCAGCGCGTGCAGCAGCGTGCTCTTGCCGGCGCCGTTTTCACCGAGAATCACCCAGCATTCTCCGGCACCGAAGCCTTGCGTCAGGTCACGCACCAGCGTGCGGCCGGGCACTTCGAAAGTCAGGTTTTCGCAGCGAAGCATGGAAGTTCAGTAATTTTCACCACAGAGACACAGAGAAAAATCTGTACTAGGCTATCGCCAAATACAAACGAAATTAAATGCCCTCACATGGATTGGCTATTGGTTTTACCTATACAAAAACTCTGCGCCTCTGTGTCTCTGTGGTTAACCATTTTTTCACCGCCGCGCCGACAGCAGCCACAGCATCGTCGGCACGCCGATCAGCGCGGTGAAAATGCCGACCGGCAATTGCTGCGGTGCCCATACCGTGCGCGCCAGCGTGTCCGCCAGCGTCAGCACCGCGCCGCCCAGCAATGCCGACAGCGGTAGCAGCCAGCGATAGTCGTTGACGCCGAGCAGGCGGATCACATGCGGCATGATGAGCCCGATGAAGCCGATGGTGCCGCCGAGCAGCACCGCGGCAACCGTCGCCGCCGACGCACCGAAATAGATCGCGATCTGCAGCGCACCGACCGCCACGCCCAGCGAACGCGCCTTGAGATTTCCGAGATTGAGCGCATTCAGGCCCGGCGCCAGCAGCATCGCGCCGCCCAGCACGATGGCCAGCACGGCCCACGCCGCGCCACTGCTGCCGGCATCCGACAGATCGCCCATCAGCCAGAACAGCATGCCCTTCAACTGCGCGTCAGGCGCCAGCGTCAGCACCAGGCTGATCAGCGCGCCGAGTCCTGCGGCCAGCACCACGCCGGTGAGCAGCAGCCGGTAGGCATTCCAGTCACCGCCGCGAAACCCGACGCCGAACACGATGCCGGCAGCAACGAGTGCACCCAGCAGCGCAACGCCGTTGACGCCCAGCGCGCCGGCACCGAACACCATCGCCGCCAGCGCACCGAGCGCGGCGCCACCGGACACACCGAGGATATACGGATCGGCCAGCGGGTTGCGCAGCAGCACCTGCAACAGCGCGCCCGCCGTCGCCAGCAGCGCGCCGCACACGAACGCCGCCAGCACGCGCGGCAGGCGCAATTCCCAGATTACGCGATGCGCGAGGTCCGGTGTGCCGGACCACAGCGCAGCGGCGGTCTGCGGCAGCGAAAAATGCAGGCTGCCGAAATACAGTCCGAGAAACAGGCTGGCCACGCTCAGCAGCACCAGCGCGGCCGCCAGCCGGCTGCGCGTCGCCCCGATACCGGCCGGAGAACGCTCAGTCAAGACTGATCACGGGCCAGCCGTGCTCCTGCGCGTGCGCCCGCAGCGTCGCGTCCGGATCCACCGCGACCGGATGGGTGACGCGCTCCAGCAGCGGCAAATCATTCAGCGAATCGCTGTAAAACCACGATTCCTCAATCGTCTCCAGACTGGCGCCGCGCTGCGCCAGCCACTGCTGCAGGCGCTCGACCTTGCCCTCACGAAAACACGGGATACCGCACACACCGCCGGTGAACATGCCGTCACGCTGCTCCGGCTCGGTGGCGACCAGATGCGGCACCCCGAATTCGCGCGCGATCGGCGCCGTCACGAAACTATTGGTCGCGGTGACGACGACGCAAGTGTCATCACGATGGCGCGCCACCAGCTCGCGCGCCTTGTCGCGCATCATCGGCCGGATCTTGCGCGCCATGAACTGTTGATGCCACGCATCGAGCACGGACCGCGGATGGCGCGACAGCGGCTTCAGCTGGAAGTCGAGAAATTCGTGAATGTCGAGCGTGCCGGCCTTGTACTGATCGTAGAACGCCTGATTGCGCGCCTCATACACCTCGCCGTCGATCACGCCCTGCTCGATCAGGAACTGCGCCCATTCGAAATCGCTGTCGCCGGCGAGCAGAGTATTATCAAGATCAAATAATGCCAAACGCATCGCTGTTGATTCTCTGTCATGTAGGTCGGATTAGCGCCAGCGTAATCCGACGGGTAGCTCCATTCTGCATTTACTCCTCACTCCTCACGCCCTTTAAGCACCTCACGAATCAGCGGCAGCGTGATCGCGCGTTTCGCCGCCAGCGATTGACGATCGAGCGCATCGAGCAGCGCCAGCAGCGACGGCAGGTCGCGCCGCGCATGGTCGAGCAGATAGCGGCACGCATCGTCCGGCAGCTGGAAACCGCGGCCGCGCGCATGCTGTTTCAACGCCTGTTTTTTTTCATCATCGCTGAGCCCATGCACTTCATACACCAGCCCCCATGCCAATCGCGTCACCAGATCGGCGCGCAGCCGCAGTGCCGCCGCGGGCAGCGCCCCGCTCGCGATCAGCGCACCACCGTCCTCGCGGATGCAATTATAAAAATTGAACACCGTAATCTGCGCCGCGGCATCGAGTTGGTCGACATCGTCGAGCACCAGTGCCGTGCCGGATGCAATGGTATCCGGCAGCGTGTCGCGGCCGCAGGCAACGTAGTGACCTGTGCGGCCGCCGGTGTTGAGTGCGGTGGCAGCAGCCCGCAGCAGATGACTGCGGCCGCTGCCCGGCGCGCCCCACAGATAAAGGAAGCCGTCGCCGCCGCCGGCGATCAGGCGGCGCAACGCCGCCAGCAGCTCGCCGTTGCGGCCTGGCACGAAATTGTCGAACGTGGGCGCCACGGGCGCGCCGATGTCGAGCACGAGCTGCTGCATCGCTAGGTGTTGTACAGCCCGCTGTCGAAATAACGCTGCCGCAAATGGCGCAGCCATACCAGCAACGCCGCGCTGACCGGCAACGCCAGCAGCACGCCGAAGAATCCGAACAGGTAACCGAATGCCAGCAGTGCGAAAATCACCGTCACCGGATGCAGGCCGATGCGGTCACCGACCAGGTATGGCATCCACAGATAGTCCTCGAGCAGCTTGCCGAGAATGAATACGCCCCATACCCACAGCACGCCGGAGAGATTCGCGAACTGCACGAAACCGGTGAGCGTCGCCAGCACCACCCCAACCACCGTGCCGAGATACGGAACGAACGTCAGCACGCCGGCGATGATGCCCACCGGCAATGCCGAATCGAGCCCGACCAGCCACAGGCCGCCGACGTAGAACACGCACTGCAGCAGGATCACCGACAATTGCCCGCGCAGGAACTCGCCCAGCACCACGTCGATGTCGTGCGCGAGCTTCGTCACCGTCGGATGCCAGCGGCGCGGAATCATTTCGTCGAGCGCGGCCAGCATTTTGTTCCAGTCGCGCAGGAAGTAGAACAGCACCACCGGAATCAGCACCAGGTTGAGCAGAATGCCGAGCAGCGCCAGCCCGCCGCTCTTCAGGGAAGGCAGCAGCCGTGTCGCCACGCCCTGGATCGCGTGCATATTATCGACCACGTATGATCTCAGGCTGTCGATGTCCAGTTCGATATTGAACGTGTCTTTCACCCACGGCGCCGCGACCCGGTGCAACCAGTCGATGAACTGCGGCATATGGACGGCCAGCGCGCTGATCTGGCGCTGAAACAGCGGGATCAGGATCAGCACCAGGACCGCCAGCAGTGCCGCCAGCAGCAGCAGCATGATCACCACGCCCAGCGTGCGCGGGATACGATGGCGCTGCATGCGGTCGACCACCGGATTGCAGATGTAGGCGAGAATCGCGGCCGCCATGAACGGTGTCAATATCGGCGCCAGAAAATACACCGCCAACGCCGCGACGACCGCCAGCAGCAGCCACCACAGGTATCGGACGTCGTTGGAATTATTCATCGGTTCATTTGCGGTACAATCCGGTTTCGTCGCACAGATGGCCGGCACGCGGACACAGGCGCGTTATCTTAGCGTAAATCCTGCACATTCCGGCTTTTACGTGACCCGTTCAGGCAATGAGCGCACACCCGTTCAACGATCGCTCCCGGCAGGTACGCATTTGAAATCCCCCCCGCACAACCCGGCCGGCCTCACTTACCGTGACGCCGGCGTGGACATCGATGCCGGCGACAGGCTGGTCGACAACATCAAACCGTTTGCGAAGCGCACGCTGCGCGACGGCGTGCTGGCCGGCATCGGCGGTTTCGGCGCGTTGTTCGAAGTGCCGCGCAGCTATCGCGAGCCGGTGCTGGTGTCCGGGACCGACGGCGTCGGCACCAAGCTCAAGCTGGCGTTCGACACCGGCCGCCATGACACGATCGGCATCGATCTGGTCGCGATGAGCGTCAACGACATTCTTGCGCAGGGTGCGGAGCCGCTGTTCTTCCTCGACTACTTCGGCTGCGGCAAGCTCGACGTCGAGGTCGCGACGCAGGTCGTCAGCGGCATCGCTGCCGGCTGCGAACAGGCGGGCTGCGCACTGATCGGCGGCGAGACGGCGGAAATGCCGGACATGTATCCGGCGGGCGAATACGATCTTGCCGGCTTCGCGGTCGGCGTCGTCGAAAAGAGCCGCATCATCGACGGCCGCACCATTGCCGCCGGCGATGCATTGCTCGGACTGGCGTCGAGCGGCGCCCACTCGAACGGCTACTCGCTGATCCGGCGCATTCTCGCACGCAGCGGCGCCGACCTGGCGGCGGATTTTCACGGCCGGCCGCTCGCCGACGTGCTGCTCGCGCCGACGCGCATCTACGTCAAGCCGGTGCTGGAGCTGATGCACAAGTTCGACGTAAAGGGCATCGCGCACATCACTGGCGGCGGCCTGCTGGAAAATATTCCGCGCATGCTGCCGGCGCCGCTTGCGGCCCATCTGACGCGCATGAGCTGGCCGCAGCCGCCGCTGTTCGACTGGCTGCAGCAACACGGCGCAGTTGCCGATCACGAAATGCACCGCGTATTCAACTGCGGCATTGGTCTGGTGCTCGCGGTGGCGGCGGCGGACGTGCCGGCGGTACTGCGCGAACTGGAACGGCTCGGCGAACGGGCGTGGCACATCGGCGAAATCACCGGGCGGCACGAGGGCGAAGCGCAAACCACCGTCGCGTGAACGGCACTGATGAAGAATCTCGTGATCCTCATCTCCGGCCGCGGCAGCAACATGCAGGCGATCCTCGACAGCCGCTTGCCGGCGCACATTGCTGCCGTCATCAGCAACAACCCGGATGCGAAAGGCCTGGCGACGGCCGCCGCGCACGGCATCGCGACCGCGGCGGTCGATCACCACCGCTTTCCGGACCGGGCAGCGTTCGACGCGGCACTCGCCGATACGATCGATCAGCACCATCCCGATCTCGTCGTGCTCGCCGGATTCATGCGCATCTTCACGGACGGGTTCATCGGGCACTACGCCGGCAGGCTGATCAACATCCATCCCGCGCTGCTGCCGGCGTTCACCGGCCTGCATACCCATCGCCGCGCGCTGCAGGCCGGCGTGAAAATCCATGGCTGCACCGTGCATTTCGTCACCGCCGAACTCGACCACGGCCCGATCGTGATCCAGGCCGCGGTGCCGGTGCTGCCTGACGACACCGAGGAGACACTCGCCACCCGCGTGCTGCGGGAAGAGCATCGCATCTATCCGCAGGCGCTGCGCTGGTTCTGCGAAGACCGGCTGACGCTGGCCGATGACGGGCGTGTGGTTCTGCAGGGGGAAGCAGCGACGGCCGGCACGCTGCTGTCGCCGACCGTGGCAGATTGACTCTTTCTATTGTAAGTGCTTACAAACCTGTGATTGCACACCGGGATTTGATTGTCCGCATTCTCGCGGCAATCGTGCTGTCCTTGCTGGTGCACACAGTCGTACTGTTCACTCTGAAGATTCGTGCCCCGCGCGAAGTCGAAGTGCCACCGCCGCTTACCGCTCAACTTGCTCCATTGCCGCCGAAACCGGCAGTAACGGCTGCGCCGCCACCGTTGCCGCAGCCGCAGCCGGAAGCGAAACCAGTACCCCAATCCCGACCCGCTTCCGAGCCGGCCGCAAAATCGCAACCGCACCCGCCACGCCACAAACCGCAGCCCCAACACCGGGCGGCTGCCGCCCCGCATAAACGCGCCACGCCGCCGGTAATCGCCGTACCGCACGGCGCCTCGCGTGAAACCGTGCCACCGCCTGCCGCCGCAGCGCCGTCCGCGCCTGCTGCGACCGCAACGCCCGCCGCGCCATATCCGGGGCCCGTGCGCCAGTTGCCGGTGCAAAGCCGTATCACGTACGACCTGTATCTGGGCAGCGACCGCTTTCTGGTTGGCCGGACCATCCAGGACTGGAAGGTGAACGGAAGCCGCTATCAACTGACCAGCGTCGCGCAGACGGTCGGCCTGGCGGCAGTGATACGCTACCGGCTGTCGTACACCAGCCACGGCACCGTGACATCCCACGGCCTGCGGCCACAATCATTTGATTTCGTGCGCGAGCGCCGCAGCGACATCGAGCAGGCCCACGCGCAATTCGACTGGCAACGAATGACGATCACGCTCGGCACGCCGGACAAGCGGCGCACGATACCGCTGAAGCGGGGCGCGCAGGATTTGATGAGCTTCGCCTGGCAGCTGGCGCAGATGCCGCTCAAGCCGGGCGTGATTCACATGCCGATCACCAACGGCAAGAATCTCGACAACTACGCGCTCAAAATCGGCGCGCATGAGACCGTGAAAACGCCGCTGGGCGACATCGACACAATCCCGGTCAGGCAGGTGCCGGCACCAGGTGAAGAGAGCCTTGAAGTATGGCTCGCGCCGCAATACCGCTATCTGCCGGTCAAGGTGCAGTTCTTCGGGCGCGACGGCGAGCTTTCCGGCGAACAGCTGATCACCGATGTCCAGGTGAGCGGCAAATGAATCTGGCGCCGCCTTCGCGCGCGCAGCTCGACGCAGCGGCCGACGCGCTCGATGACGTGCTGGCATTTTCGCGCCCGGCGGACAGCGTACTGAGCGCCCGTTTCCGTCATCACCCCGACCTCGGGCAGCGCGATCGCGCGTTCATCGCCGAAGCGGTGTTCGGTGTATTGCGCCATCTGCGCACCCTCGACGCGCTCGCGCCGGAGGCGCCGGCGCGCCGCAAGCTGGTGGCATTCCTCATCCGTTTTGCCGGCATCAGCGTGCGCCGGCTCGCGGCTGTTCTATCCGACACCGAAATACAATGGGCTGAAACGCTCAAGGCGATCGACATCGCCGCGTTGCCGCTGGCGGTAAAAGCCGAGTTGCCGGACTGGCTGGCGCAGCGCCTCGGCTCTCACATGGACGCGGCCGGCGTGCTGGCGCTGGGCCGCGCGCTGCAGGAACCGGCGCCGCTCGATCTGCGTGTCAACACACTGAAAATCGATCGTGACGCGGTGCTCGAGCGCCTGGCATCCGACGGCATCGCAGCGCAGGCGACACCCTACTCGCCGGTCGGCGTGCGGCTCGCCGGCAAGCCGGCGATCAATCGCCATCCATTGTTTACTGAAGGCGCGATCGAGGTACAGGATGAAGGCAGCCAGCTGCTGGCCTATCTGGTGGCGCCGCGGCGCCACGACCTGGTCGTCGATTTTTGCGCCGGTGCCGGCGGCAAGACGCTCGCGCTCGGCGCGCTGATGCGGTCGCGCGGACGGCTGTATGCGTTCGACACGGCACCGCGACGGCTCGAGCGCCTGCGGCCGCGGCTGGCGCGCTCGGGCCTGTCCAACGTCTTCCCGCACGTGATTTCGAGTGAGCACGACGCGCGCGTCAGGCGCCTCAGCGGCAAGATCGATCGCGTGCTGGTGGACGCGCCATGCAGCGGACTCGGCACGCTGCGGCGCAATCCCGATCTCAAGTGGCGGCAATCACCGCAATCGATCGCGGAACTCGTAAAAAAGCAGATGTCGATCCTGGTCGCCGCCGCCGCGCTGGTGAAGCCCGGCGGACGGCTGGTTTATGCGACCTGCAGCCTGCTGCCGGACGAAAACATGGATATCATCACCCCGTTTCTGACTGATCACCCGGAGTTTCGCGCCATCCACTGCGGCGACGTCCTGGCGCAGCACCACATCACGCTGGAATGCGGCGAATTCCTGGAGCTTGATCCACACCGCCATAATACCGACGGCTTTTTCGCCGCCGCGCTCGAGCGCACGGCATGAGACAGTGACAAACACACACCAAAGCGATAACCGCAAAGACACGAAGGCACAAAGAAATGCCGCACAGAACTTCTGATCCGGCTTTCCGTTGCGTTCCTCTGTGCCTTTGCGCCTCTGCGGTGGCAGCTGCTTTTTGCCGTGTTTTTTCCTGGCGGCCTTGGCACCCCGGCGGTTCAGCTTTTTCAACCCGCCTGCTGGTCCCAATTTTCGTGATGTTTTCAGGGCTGGCGCCGGCAGCGCCGGTGCCCCCGCCACTGCGCCCGTTTCCGGCGCAGGGTACGGTGCAATATGCGTTCACCCCGGATGACGACGCGGCCGGTCTCATCATCGGCGCGATCGATCACGCACGGCGCCGCATACTGGTACAGGCGTACAGCTTCACTCATCGCGGCATCGCCCGCGCGCTGATTCGCGCGCACCGGCGCGGCGTCAACGTTACGGTGATCGCGGATGCGGAACAGGCGCACACTGTCTCGGCGCACGCACTCGAAATGCTGATCGATGGCGGCGTGCCGGTACTGCTCGACGCCAACCACGAGGCCGCTCACAACAAGATTATCGTAATTGATCCGGATGCTTCCGACTGTGCGGTCATCACCGGCAGCTACAACTTCACCTACGCCGCGGAATACCGTAACGCCGAGAATGTGATCGCGCTGCGCGCGAACGCACCGCTGTGCGCGGCATACCGCGACAACTGGGAACAACACCGGACGCACGCCAGGCGCTACCGGCCATCGCACTGAGCAGGCAAGCCGGAGTTTCGGCCACGCCGCCGCATGCCGGCCGAGACCGCGTTTATGCGGCCTTTTATCCGGTGGTGAGCCGGCAATCAGCCGGCCTTGGATGCGGTAAATTCGGCAGGCAGCCCGCGCTGGCTCTCGTGACAGGTTCCCGTGCGGCCTTCCGCTTCCGCCAGCCAGCCTGGGCGTATCAGGACCGCACTGGCGCCGGCCAGATCGACAGGCCTCGAGAAGTAGTAGCCCTGGCCAAACTCGCAGCCCATCGACTGCAGTTGCGCCACCTGTCCTGCGGCTTCGGCCCCCTCGGCAACAACGTCCATGCCGAGATTGCTGGCAAGACTCATGATCGTCCGTACGATCTGCCGGCTCTCACTGCTCTTGTCCATCGCCGCAACGAAAGACTGGTCGATTTTCAGCACGTCGAGCGGCAGCGAGTGCAGGTAGCTCAACGACGAATACCCCGTGCCGAAGTCGTCGATGCTCACGCGAACGCCGAGCTCCTTCAGTTCCGTCAGCACTGATGCGACGTGCTCCGCATCATCGATCGTCACGCTCTCGGTGATTTCCAGCCGCAGGCAGCGCGGATCAAATCCCGTCTCGGCGATGATTGAACGCACCTGAGCGACGAGATCGGGCTGGGCGAACTGGCGCGGCGAGACGTTGACGCTGACCGTCAACGGCTCTTCGCGCGGGAACTGCTGCTGCAGCGCACGGACGGCGCAGCACGCCTCGCGCAGCACCCAGCGGCCGAGAAAGAGAATGAGGCCGGTTTCTTCGGTGATCTCGATGAATTCCGCCGGATAGGCCAGTTCGCCGTTCGGCTTCTGCCAGCGCACCAGCGCCTCGAAGCCGACCACCTCATTGGACTGCAGCGAGACGATGGGCTGGTAATGGAGCACGAACTCCTCGTTCTGTACCGCCCGGCGCAAATCCGTCTCGAGCGCCAGCCGCTTCAATGCCACCGCGTGCATTTCCTGGTCGAACAGTTCGCAGCGCGCCTTGCCGAGCGCCTTGGCCCGGTACATTGCAAGGTCCGCGTCGCGCAGGATCGCGTCGGCGGTTTCGTATCCCGACGCGCTTACCGCGATGCCGATGCTGGCGGTCGTATAGATTTCCTGCCCGTCGACGACAAACGGAAGACGCAGCGCGTCTTCCACCCGGTTGGCGACACGTACCGCCGCGCTCGGACCATTGATGCTGTTGAGCAGGATGGTGAATTCGTCGCCGCCGAGGCGCGCCAGCGTGCCGGTGCCGGCTGCCGCGGCGTCATTGGTCACCGCAATCGTGTCGCCGCTTCTCAACGCACCCTTCAGCCGGGCTGCGGCCTGAACGAGAAGGCTATCGCCCGCAAGGTGGCCGAGGCTGTCATTGACGATCTTGAAGCGATCGAGATCGAGGAACAGAACCGCGAACTGGGCTTCCGGGTTGCGCTTGCCGTGCGTGATCGCCTGGTTGAGGCGATCGAGAAAGAGCGCCCGATTCGGCAGCCCCGTCAGCGGGTCGTGTGACGCATCATGGACCAGTCGGTCTTCGGCGCGCTGGCGCTCGATGGCGCGACCGAGATGCGTGCCGAGCTGCGGCATCACCTGCAGCAACGCTTCGTCGGGTTCGACGGCGCGACTGGTATAGAACTCGACGACGGCGACGGTCTCCTCGCCGACCAGAATGGGAAAGGCACAAGCGGCCCGGATCCCGCTTTCCCGGGCCGGCAGCTGGCGCGGAAAAGCGCCATCGGCACCGACATCGGACAACCAGGCCGCGGTCCGCGACCGATAGACTCTCCCCGGCAGCCCCTCGCCCGGCGCAAGATCGTGCGCTTCGGTCATCGCGCGAAACGACGCGATCTTCTCCGCATCCTGCACATGCCACAGCTTCATCGACTTGAGGACGGTCGAATCGCCACGCTCTTCGACGAGATAGGCGTGGCCGACCGGCCAGCCCATGAAATCGCAGATACGGGCCAGCGCATACTGGAACACGTCATTCACCGATTGCGACAGGTTCGCGGCCGTGGCAATGTCCTGCAACAGGCGCAGTTCCTGCTCGCGCATATAGAGTTCGCGCAGGCTCCGCTCGGAAACTGTCTCGACCTCCAGCCGGGCGGCGCGCTCGCGCTCCAGGCGGCGTTTCAGGCGGGCAAATTCAACCGGATCGCAGGATTCGATGGCAGCGGACATGGAGTACTCCGTGCCAATCAGTGGATGGTCATGCGCATCAGGCAGCGCTCGTCGCCGTGGTGCATGCATTTCAGATGCTCGACCTCAGCCACCTCGCTGTAGTGATCGGCGACACCCTCGATGAAGCCGTGCGCCAGCGCACACAGCTTGCGCGGCGACTGATAGCCGATCAGCAGTGCGCCGTCGGGCGCGTCTTCGAAGTCGAAATTGGGGCAATTGGCTCCGGTATAGAGCTTGCGCACCTTCGGATGGATGATCGTGTTGAGGTCCAGAACGAAGGATCGCGTCGAGCTGTGCGTGGTGAAAAAGTCGGGATAGCGCTCGGCGAAATGCGGCATTGCCTGGCGCCCGAACCAGCGCACGACCGCCCCGGGCTGCATGCCGAGCGCATCCGCAGCCGCCTGCACCAGGCGCATCATCTGTTCGTCCGGATAGGTGCCGAGCGAGGTGTAAACGCCGTCAGAGCCGGCCGCGTCAAGCAAGTCGTCCCATGTTGACTCTCCGTAATTGGAGACGACCACCTGTTCGAGAATATTGAAAACGATACCTTTCATGAGACTTCCCCCTTGCCATCGATCTATATCGGCTCTTTTCTTGTAAAAGAGAATATTCGAATAAATTCCAAAATTCCGTAAGCAATTTCCACGCCAGATTTCAAATGACCAAGCCCCCGTAGCCGGTCGTCACACGCCGGGCAACCCGGTTTGATCCACGTGGGAACGAGCACACTCGTCGGACGGCAGGTAACAGCTAATCCCGGAGATTTTTCACATCGCGGCAAGCAATCCGTTGGTCGAAAGGTTTTGCCTGCTACCTTGAATTAGTCTAGACTGATTTACATAATTATTATTTTCGGATTCAAGGGCGAAGGAGAGTAATGCTGCTGGAATTTCTGGCCAATGGACTGGTGAACCCGCCGTGGTGGGTTTATATCGTCTACACGCTTATCGTCACCCATATCACGATCGCCGCGGTCACCATCTTTCTGCACCGCTGCCAGGCGCATCGGGCGCTCGATCTGCACCCGCTGCCTTCCCATTTCTTCCGTTTCTGGCTGTGGCTGACCACCGGCATGGTGACGAAGGAATGGGCGGCGATCCACCGCAAGCACCACGCCCGTTGCGAAACCGCCGAAGATCCGCACAGCCCGCAAGTGCTTGGTATCAATAAGGTATTGTGGACAGGCACCGAGCTATACCGAGCCGAAGCGCTGAACCAGGAAACGATGGAAAAATTCGGCCACGGCACCCCGGACGACTGGATCGAGCGGCACCTCTATACCCGCCATTCGATGCTCGGCATCCTGCTGATGCTCGCGATCAATTTTGCGCTGTTCGGCGTCATCGGCATTTCGATCTGGGCGATTCAGATGCTGTGGATACCGTTCTGGGCCGCCGGCGTCATCAATGGCATCGGCCATTTCTGGGGTTACCGCAACTTCCAGCCGGAGGACGCCAGCCGCAACATCGTGCCGTGGGGCATCCTGATCGGCGGCGAAGAGCTGCACAACAATCACCACGCCTACGCCAGTTCGGCGCGCCTGTCGAACAAATGGTTCGAGTTCGACATCGGCTGGCTCTATATCCGCCTGCTGTCCGCCGTCGGGCTGGCCGAAGTCAAGAAAGTGGCGCCGCGCATCAAGCTCGATACCGCGAAGACCAGTTGCGACCTTGCGACACTGCAGGCAGTGATCACTCACCGCTACGACGTGCTGGCGCGTTACGCGCGCTCGCTGAAGCACACCTGTTCCAATGAAATCCGTGAGCTCAAGGCACAGCACGTGACAACGGGCGTCGATCACTCCGTCGTCAAGCGCTGGCTGCACAGTGATACCGCGGCTTTGCCGGCGGCGGAACGCGAAAAGCTGGCGGAGGTGATGAGCGAGAGCCGGGTGCTCGACACGATCTATTCGATGCGCGAAGAGCTCACATCGCTGTGGAAGCGCTCCAGCGCTTCCAAGGAACAGCTGGTGAAAAGCCTGAACGACTGGTGCCGCCGCGCCGAGGAAAGCGGCATTACGGCGCTGGAGCAGTTTTCGCGGAATTTGCGCTGCTACG
>DASSON010000045.1:0-14415 GCA_035700525.1 Burkholderiales bacterium | reverse complement strand
TGGACGATGCCCGCCAATGAGCCTGCCCGACTTCTCCGTCATCATTCCGGTCTACAACGAGGAAGAAAGCCTGCCGGCGCTGTTCGAACGGCTCTACCCTGCGCTCGACCGGCTGCAGCTGCCGTATGAGGTGCTGTTCGTCAACGACGGCAGTCACGACCATTCCGCGGCATTGCTGCGCGAACAGTTCGCGCAGCGTCCCGATGCGACGCGCGTGATCCTGCTGCACGGCAACTACGGCCAGCACATGGCGATCATGGCCGGCTTCGAGCACTGCCGCGGGCGGCGCGTGATCACGCTCGATGCCGATCTGCAGAATCCGCCGGAAGAGATCGGTCGCCTGCTGGAAGCGATGGATGCCGGTCACGACTACGTCGGCACGATACGGCATCAGCGCAAGGACAGCGCATTCCGGCGCCACGCGTCGCGCGCGATGAACTGGGTGCGCGAGCGCATCACGCATATCCGCATGACCGATCAGGGCTGCATGCTGCGCGCCTACAGCCGCGACATCGTCGACGCGATCAATGACTGTCACGAGATCAATACCTTCATCCCGGCCCTTGCGTACACGTTCGCGCAGCGTCCGACCGAGATCGAAGTCACGCATGAAGAACGCAGCGCCGGCCAGTCGAAGTACTCGGTGTACCGGCTGGTCCGGCTCAATTTCGATCTGGTGACCGGATTTTCAGTGCTGCCGCTGCAGCTCTTTTCGTTCGCCGGCATCGGCATTTCGATCATCGCGTTCCTGTTCGTCGCTTATCTCGCGGTGCGCCGGCTGTTCCTCGTCGGTCCAGAGGCGCAGGGCGTATTCACGCTGTTCGGCATCGCATTCTTCCTGATCGGCATCGTGCTGTTCGGACTGGGTCTGCTCGGCGAATACGTCGGCCGCATCTACCAGCAGGTGCGCAGCCGGCCGCGCTACGTGATTCAGGCGATCCTGGAAAAGGACGAGAGCATGAAGGATCAGGGCAGACGGATCAAAGTCGAAGGATGAGAGATCGGGGTGTGATTGGGATGCGCGAAGGGCGCAAATCCTCCCTGCCCCCCTTTGTCAAAGGGGGGTCTCTGAAGCGCAGCCGGTCAGGCACT
This sequence comes from Burkholderiales bacterium, assembly GCA_035700525.1. Taxonomy (GTDB): domain Bacteria; phylum Pseudomonadota; class Gammaproteobacteria; order Burkholderiales; family JBDZVW01; genus JBDZVW01. The sequence continues at coordinate 13,323 of DASSON010000045.1, read as the reverse complement.
GAGATGAAACCACGCGCGGTAGTGTTTGCTTACCACAACGTAGGCGTGGACGTCGCGCCACGGTGGCGGAACGCCTGGTGCGGGCGCGACGTCCGGAACACCGGGTTCACCACGCGGCGCGTCAGTGTACCAAGATGAACCCACGCGCCGTAGTGTTTGCCTACCACAACGTAGGTGTTCAGTGTCTCTCCGTCCTGCTCGCACACGGCGTCGACGTGCCGCTGGTCATTACGCATACCGACAATCCGAACGAGAACATCTGGTTCGACAGTGTGGCCGAAGTGGCGGCGCTCAACGGCATACCAGTAATTACGCCGGATGATCCCAATGTTCCGAAGGTCGTCGAACGGGTGCGCGCGGCGGAGTGTGATTTTCTGTTTTCGTTCTACTACCGTCACATGCTGAAACCGCCACTGCTGGCACTGCCGCGCCGCGGTGCGCTCAACATGCATGGCGCGCTGCTGCCGAAATACCGTGGGCGGGCACCGGTCAACTGGGCGGTGATCCGTGGCGAGCGCGAAACCGGCGCATCGCTGCACTACATGGTGGAAAAGCCGGACGCCGGCGATCTGGTCGCGCAGCAGGCGGTGCCGATTCTGCCGGACGATACCGCGCATCAGGTGTTCGGCAAGGTCACGGTCGCGGCCGAGATGGTGCTCGACCACTGGTTGCCGGCACTGATCGCCGGCACCGCGCCACGTCATGTGCTCGATCTCGCACAGGGCCGCTATTTCGGCGGCCGCCGGCCCGACGACGGACGCATCGACTGGACACGGCCGGCACGTGCGATCCACGACCTGGTGCGCGGCGTCGCGCCGCCCTACCCCGGCGCCTTTACCGAAATCGGCGCACACCGGTTGCGCATTCTGCGCACGCATGTCGAAGCGGCATCTGCTTCCGCACGGCAACCGCAGCTGTATCGCGATGATGACCAGCTGCGCGCATCGTGCATCGACGGCGCCGTGCTGCGCATCGTCGACTTCGAGATCGACGGCACGCCGGCCGACGCCGCCCGCTTTTCTTCCATCTACGGCGACAAGCCGCTGCAACTTTTACGGGAATCTGCATGAAAAAAATATTGATACTCGGCGTCAACGGCTTCATCGGCCATCACCTGTCCCAGCGCATCATCCGCGACACCCACTGGGAAGTCTATGGCATGGACATGCAGAACGACCGCGTCGCCGATCTGCTCGATGAGCCGCGTTTCCACTTCTTCGAGGGCGACATCACGATCAACCGCGAGTGGATCGAATACCACATCCGCAAGTGCGACACGGTGCTGCCGCTGGTCGCGATCGCAACGCCGGCGACCTATGTCAAGGAACCGCTCAAGGTGTTCGAGCTCGACTTCGAGGCCAATCTGCCGATCGTGCGCTCATGCGTGAAATACGGCAAACGCATTCTGTTTCCATCGACGTCCGAGGTCTATGGCATGTGCCGCGACCGCGAATTCGATCCCGAAAATTCGGAACTGATACTGGGGCCGATCAACAAGCCGCGCTGGATTTATTCCTGCGCCAAGCAGCTGATGGACCGCGTGATCTGGGGTTACGGCATGGCCGGCCAGCTCGATTTCACATTGTTTCGCCCGTTCAACTGGATCGGTTCCGGACTCGACACCATTCACACGCCGAAGGAAGGCAGCTCGCGTGTGATCACGCAGTTCTTCGGCCACATCGTGCGTGGCGAGTCGATCAAGCTGGTCGACGGCGGCACGCAGAAGCGCGCGTTCACCTATATCGACGACGGCATCGACGCGCTGATGAAAATCATCGAGAACAAAGGCAACGTCGCGCGCGGCCAGATCTACAATATCGGCAACCCGAAAAACAATTATTCGGTGAAGCAGCTTGCCGACATGATGCTGAAGCTGGCGCTGACCTATCCCGAATACCAGGCCAGCGCAAAGAAGGTGAAACTGCTCAACGTGTCGGCCGCCGACTATTACGGCAAGGGCTACCAGGACGTCAAAAGCCGCGTGCCGAAGATCGACAACACCTGCCGCGATCTCAAATGGCAGCCGAAGGTGACGATGCGCGCCGCGCTGAAACACATCTTCGATGCCTACCGCACCGAGGTGCCGGAGGCGCGGCGGCTGATGGACTGATTCCTGTGAGGAGTGAGGTGTGAGGAGTAAGGAGTCAACGTTTCCGGCGCGCTCCGCGCGCCGCACTCTTTTTTACCCCTCACCCCTCACGCCTCACGCCTCACGCTTTCAATGAAGCTGGCGCTCAAAATCGACGTCGACACCTACCGCGGCACACGCGAGGGCGTGCCGCGGCTGGTCGACATGCTCGAAGCACACGGTGCCGGCGCGACCTTCCTGTTTTCGCTCGGCGCCGATCACACCGGCCGCGCGATCCGGCGTGCGCTGCGTCCGGGTTTCATGCGCAAGGTGTCGCGCACGTCGGTGATCGAACACTATGGCTTGCGCACACTGCTTTACGGCACGCTGCTGCCGGGGCCGGACATCGGCCGGCGCTGCGCCGACATCATGCGCACGGTGCGCGCGGCGGGATTCGAAACCGGCATCCACACCTGGGATCACGTCCGCTGGCAGGATGGCGTGCGCGGTGCCGACGCGGCGTGGACCGAACGCGAGATGGCCGCGGCGTGCCGGCGTTTCGAGGAGATTTTCGATACCCCGGCACGCGTGCACGGCGCCGCCGGCTGGCAGATGAACCGCACCGCGTTCCGGCTCACACAGCGGCTCGGCTTCGACTATTGCTCCGACACGCGTGGCACGTGCCCGTTCATCCCGGTGTGCGACGCCGAAATCGTCGCCTGCCCGCAACTGCCGGGTACGCTGCCGACGCTGGACGAACTGATCGGTATCGACGGCATCACCGCCGACACCGTGGCCGATCACCTGCTGACGCTGACCGCCGATGCGCCGCCGACCGGTCACGTTTATACGCTGCACGCCGAACTCGAAGGCATGAAGCTGGCGCCAGCATTCGACCGCCTGCTCGACGGCTGGCGCGCGCAGGGCTACGAGCTGGTCGATCTCGCCGGCTATTGCGCGGAGCTCGATTTCAATGCGTTGCCGCGACATGCGATCACCTATGGCGCGGTCGCCGGCCGCTCCGGAACGCTGGCGCTGCAGGGCGCGGAATTTCTGGCATAATGAACTTCGCACGAGATCCGATCCGAACATGGCAGTTTCACGAGAACCTTCCGGCCTGCTGGATCAGCCGGCACCCGATTTCGAGTTGCCCGCAACCGGCGGTCACGTTTTCCGGATGGCCGAAATGCGCGGCAAACCGCTGGTGATCTATTTCTACCCGAAGGACAACACACCGGGCTGCACCACCGAAGGCCAGCAGTTCCGTGATCTGCACGACGAATTCGCACAACACGATTGTACGGTGGTCGGCATTTCGCGCGACAGCATGCGTTCCCACGAGAATTTCAAGGCCAAGATGCGGTTTCCGTTCCAGCTGCTGTCGGATGCCGAAGAAACGGCCTGCCAGCTGTTCAGCGTGATCAAGATGAAAAACCTGTACGGCAGAAAAGTGCGCGGCATCGAGCGCAGTACGTTCGTCATCGACCGCGACGGCACCGTGCGCCGCGAATGGCGCGGCGTCAAGGTTCCCGGGCACGTCCGGGAAGTTCTTGATTTCGTCCGCACGCTCGGATAAGCCGCGCGTCCTGTCACCCACCGGACTTGCAGATGACCTCTCACAAACCTACCGCGGTCGTGACGCGCCTGCCGTCATCGTCACGGCTGTTCGTGCTCGATACCAACGTGCTGATGCACGATCCGACCAGCCTGTTCCGCTTCGAGGAGCATGACATCTACATTCCGATGGCCACGCTCGAAGAGCTCGACAACAACAAGAAGGGCATGTCGGAAGTCGCGCGCAACGCGCGCCAGGCCAGCCGCTACCTCGACGAAATCGTCAGCAGCATCCAGGACGGGATCGGTGACGGCATCCCGCTCACCGATCGCGGCGGCAAGACCGCGACCGGCCGCCTGTTCCTGCAGACCGAGATCATCGGCGGCGAAGCGCCGGCGCGGCTGGCCGGCACCAAGACCGACAACCAGATCATCAACATCGTCGGCCATCTGCAGGACGCGCATCCGGAGCGTGAAGTCATCCTGGTCAGCAAGGACATCAACATGCGCCTCAAGGCACGGGCGCTGGGTCTGGCGGCGGAAGACTACTACAACGACAAGGTGCTGGAGGACACGGATCTCCTGTACACCGGCGTGCTGGCGCTGCCGTCCGACTTCTGGGAGCGTCACGGACGCGACGTCGAATCGTGGCAGCAGGACGGCCACACCTACTACCGGGTGCACGGCCCGCTGTGTGCAGAATTCCTGATCAACCAGTTCGTCCATCTCGAAACCGACGAACCGTTTCACGCGCAGGTGAAGGAAGTCAGCGGCCACACCGCGGTGCTGCAGGTACTGAAGGATTATGCCCACCAGCGCAACGGCGTATGGGGTATCACTGCACGCAATCGCGAACAGAACTTCGCGCTCAACGTGCTGATGAATCCGGACATTGATTTCGTGACGCTGCTTGGTCAGGCCGGCACCGGCAAGACGTTGCTGACGCTGGCCGCCGGCCTGATGCAGACGCTCGAACACCAGGTCTATACCGAAATCATCATGACCCGCGTCACCGTGCCGGTCGGCGAGGACATCGGCTTCCTGCCCGGCACCGAAGAAGAGAAAATGAATCCGTGGATGGGCGCGCTTGAAGACAACCTCGACGTGCTGAACAAAACCGACGACGAGGCCGGTGAATGGGGCCGCGCCGCGACCCGCGACCTGATCCGTTCCCGCATCAAGGTCAAATCGCTCAACTTCATGCGCGGCCGCACGTTCATCAACAAATACCTGATCATCGACGAGGCGCAGAACCTGACGCCGAAGCAGATGAAGACGCTGATCACGCGCGCCGGCCCCGGCACCAAGGTGGTGTGCCTCGGCAACATCGCGCAGATCGACACGCCCTACCTCACCGAAGGCAGTTCCGGACTGACCTACGTCGTCGACCGGTTCAAGGGCTGGACGCACAGCGGCCATGTCACACTGATGCGCGGCGAGCGTTCGCGGCTCGCCGATCACGCGGCCGAAGTGTTGTGAGCGGCGTCCGGTTCCAGGCTGTTGAGAAAAACGTCGCGAGCGAACGTCAGGCAAGGAAAAATCTGGCGACAAACCGCAGTTGACACAGAGTCAATGAGGATTTGGCGCCGGATTTTAGTTTCGGCTAACCTGAAGGTTACCCTGCACTGAAACTTCGTTTTGACGCCGCATGGTGGAGCGCAGTAGTTTTTCAACAGCCTGGTAGCAGTCGCGACAAACAGCGGTTACACTGGTATCGGGACCGCCTCGCCGCAACGCGGACGAGACGGACGCCGCCGATACCGCAGGAGCCGCGATTGCCTTCCGATCCGTTCGCATCTTCTGAATTGTCCATTGCATCCATCGACGCCACGGGCAACCGTGACACGCTGCTGTCGGACTGGCGCGAGCGCGCACTGCGGCTCGAGACCGAGGTGAGCAACGCAGTGATCGGCCAGACGCGCGTGATCCGCCTGATCACCGTCGCGGTGTTCGCGCGCGGTCACGTGCTGCTCGAGGGCGACGTCGGTGTCGGCAAGACCACGCTGCTGCGTGCGTTCGCACGCGCCATCGGCGGCGCCTACGAACGCATCGAAGGCACGGTCGACCTGATGCCCGGCGACCTCGTCTACTACACCTACGTTACCGAATCCGGCCAGCCGCGCGTCGATTCCGGTCCGCTGCTGAAGCACGGCGAGCGGCTGGCGGTGTTTTTTTTCAACGAGATCAACCGTGCGCGGCCGCAGGTTCATTCATTACTGCTGCGCGCGATGGCGGAGCGCAGCGTCAGCGCATTCAACCGCGATCATGTTTTTCCGCATCTGACGGTATTCGCCGACCGCAACCGCGTGGAGCGTGAGGAGACCTTCGAAATCTCGTCGGCTGCGCGTGACCGTTTCATGCTCGAGGTGCTGATCGAAACGCCGGCCGACACTGACGCGCGGCGCCGGCTGGTGTTCGATCCGGCGTTTCACGATACCGACGCGCTGATCAAACGCGTGGCGCCGGCGGTGGTGCCGTATGCGGAACTCAATGCCGCGGCAGCGCTGATCCAGCACGAAATCCGTGCTCGCGAAGCGCTTGAACGTTATGCACTCGAACTGTGGCACGCCACCCGCGATCCGCAGTCATTCGGCATCGCGCTCGACGGCGTACCGATGGAACAGCTGATCCTGGCTGGTGCCAGTCCGCGCGGCATGAGCATGCTGCTGCGGGCGGCGCGCGTGGCGGCGTGGCTTGCGGGCCGTTCGTTCGTCACGCCGGAAGATATCCAGTCGGTGTTCTTCGAAACACTCGCGCACCGCATATTCTTCAATCCGGTGTACGAGCTGCGGCGCACGGAACTGGCGCGCAGTCTGATCGATCGCATTCTGCAGAAGGTCGCCGCGCCCTGACACACCGCACCACCGATCGGCATTTTGGCTTTCGCACAACGGCATGGCTGCCATCCGGGAATTTCATTACACGGTGTCATCGCTTGCCCGCGGTCATCGGCCCGGCCACCATCGTGGCATGCACGGCGTCAGCGGGCTCGAATTTCGCGGTCACGCGCCGCTGGTGCAGGTGCCGGACGCGCGCCGGCTCGATGTGCGCGCCAGCCTGCGCGATCCGTTCCGGCAATGGCGGGTGCGGATCTACAGCCAGCGCGCCAGCATTCCGGTCGCACTGGCCGCCGACCTGTCGGCATCGATGGGCTTCGTCGGCCGCACGCGCAAGCTGGACGTGCTCGCCGACTTGACCGCCGCCATCGGCTATTCCGCATGGCGTACCGGCGACGCGTTCGGCTTCATCGGCTGCGACGAAACGGTACGCGCCGACTTCATGATGGCGCCGCTGCATGCGAGGAGTGCCGCCTTGATGCTGGGTGAACGGCTGCGGCAGTTCGTGCCGGACGGGCGCAATGCGGACGGGCTGGCGATCGCGCATCAGTATCTGGGCCGGCGGCGGGCGCTGGTGTTCCTGGTCTCCGATTTTCATTTTTCGTTGTCGTCGCTGGAAGCAGTGCTCGACAGCCTCGCGTTGCACGAGGTGGTGCCGGTAACGCTGTGGGACGCGCGCGAATTCGAGCTGCCGCCGGGACCGGGGCTCGATTCATGGCAGGACAGCGAAACCGGAAAACGCCGGATGCTGCTGGTGCGACCTGCGCTGCGCGCGCGCCTGACGCAGATGTTTGCCGCGCGGCGCGCCGCACTGGAAGCGCTGTTTCTGAAACGCGGGCTGCGGCCGCTGTTCATCACCGGCGATTTTTCGGCCGACGCGCTGACGCAGCACTTTCTGTCCGGCGCCGCGGTTTCGGACGTCAGCAGCGATGGCCGGAATTAGCCACCCGTCGATCGCCGCCACCGCGTGCGCAATGTTCGCCGCCGCCATCGGCGCCTTTTGCACGGTGGCGCAGGCTGCCGTCATCACGCCGCAGGTCACCGATCCGCGCGCCTTCGGCCACGCCATCGGCGATACGCTGACGCGGCGCATCGATTTCGACCTGCAGCGGCCGGCCGCGCTCGATCGCGACAGTCTACCGAAGAGCGGGCGCAAGGACGCATGGACTGCGCTCAACGACGTAACCGTCAGCCGGCGCCCGGGCTGGAGCGTCACCCATTACGAAGTCCGGCTCACCTATCAGCTGATCAATGCGCCGCGCGACGTGCGCACGCTGTCGCTGCCGGCACTGACATTGAGAACCGCCGGGGCCACACCGCGTGAGTTGCCGGTCGCGCAATGGTTCTTCACCGCCGCGCCGCTGACGCCGCCGACGATACTGGCGCGCGGCGATCTCGACGAACTGCGTCCCGACATCAAGCCGCCGCCGCTGCCCACCGCCGCGCCCAAGACGCGGCTTGCCGCGTACGGCGCGGCAGCCGCCGCTGTCATCCTCTATCTGCTGATCATGCGTTTCGGCATACCGTTCACCCGGCGGCGGCACGGGCCGTTTGCACGCGCCTGCCGCGACATCGCACGCACTGCGCACAATACGGACGATGGGCATGCATTCCGTAGCGCGCTGACGGCGCTGCACCGCGCCTTCAACGAAGCCGCCGGTCACAGCGTATTCGCCGGCGAGCTCGACGAATTCTTCGCCGCTCATCCGCGCTTCGCGCCGCTGCGCGCCGACGTGGAGCGCTTCTTCGCGTTGTCACAACAGGAATTCTTCGATGGCGGCAGCATTGAGGTGCGGAACCCGCGCATCGTGCTCGACCTGGCACGGCGCTGCCGCGATCGCGAGCGGATCACCGCATGATGCCGGACGCACTGCATCCGTGGGTGCTGCTACTGCTGCCGCTGGCAGCCGTGCCGTGGTGGCGGGGCGCGGCGCCGGCCCGCTCCTATTCGTGGCTGGCGCTGGTGCCGCGCGACCGGCTGTCAACCGCCGTTGACCTGGCGCTGCGCGCGCTGGGCTCACTCGCGATCGCGCTGATCGTTCTTGGGCTGGCCGGCGTCTATCTGCCGCAGGGCAGCGTCGAGCGCATCGGGCGCGGCGCCGAAATCGTGCTGCTGCTCGACCGCTCGAGCAGCATGGACCAGCCGTTCACCAGCGTGCGCCAGCGCGGCGACTGGCTGGCGCTGCGGCCGACGCGCGCACGCGACAGCAAGGGGCAACTGGCGCGCCAGTTGCTGGCAGAGCTTGCAGCCAAGCGCATGCAGGACTCGTTCGCCATGGTGCTGTTCAGCACCTATCCGATTCCGGTGCTCGGTTTCACGCACAAGCCCGACGTCGTCCAGGCCGCGATCGCGGCCAGCGGCAACGGCCGCGGGTTGTCCGAAACCGATCTGGGACAAGGGCTGATCACGGCGCTGCAACTGTTCGCGCATCGCGCGTATACCGGCTCGCGCGTGCTGTTGCTGGTGTCCGACGGCGGCGCCCATCTCGATCCCGACACACAGAAACGCATCAGCTACCTGCTGCGGCGCTACCGTGTCACGCTTTACTGGATCTATCTGCGATCGTACGGCAGCCCCGGCCTGATACCCGACCGGCGGATCGGCTCCGGCGACGCGGATACCGTGCCGGAACATTTTCTGAACCAGTTTTTCGCGCACACCGGCACGCCGTATCGCGCCTATCAGGCGGAAAACCCGCAGGCGCTGAAACGCGCAATCGCCGACGTCGGCCGGCTGCAGAACCTGCCGCTGCGCTACAGCGAACGGGTGCCGCGGCGCAGCCTGTCGGACCTGTGCTACGGACTCGCGCTGGCGGGCACGCTGCTGCTCACCGCCGCCTACGCGCTGATGCGGCGGAGCAGACGATGAGCCCGCGGCGCTGGATTCCGGCGGTAGTACTGGCGGCACTCGCTGCGCTTGCCGTGCACGACGGCCTGCAACTGCAACACGCGCAACGCGTGAATGCGCGGATCGCCGCCGGACATGCGGACGGGACTCGCGGCAGCGCACCGCGGATCGCCTTTGCGCAAGCGTACGCACTGGCTGCGGCGGGCCACACGCAGCAGGCACTGGCGCTCTACCAGCAGGCTGCCGACGGCGGTGACGCCGCGCTGCGCGCGGACGCGCGCTACAACACCGCCAATCTCTACCTGCGTCGCGGCTACGCGCTGAAGCGTGCCGGACAGCCGGATCAGGCATTGCCGCTGGTCGAGCTGGCAAAGCAGAATTATCGCGATCTGCTGCGCGCCGACAGCGCCAACTGGGACGCACGCTACAACCTCGAACGCGCGCTGCGGCTGTTTCCCGATCCTGAAAATGCCGACGCCGAAGCCAAGCCGCCGCCGCTGAACAGCCGGCGCGCACAGGCAACGATGCGCGGTATCGGCTTCCTGCCATGAACCTCGTTCACCGTGCGCGCGGCCTTCTCGCCGCCAACCGCGGCCTGGCGCTGGCAGCGTTCGCGAGCGTAATGCTGGCATTGACGTTCCTGCATCCGGCGGCACCGGTTGCGCACAACGTCTACCGTGTGATGTTCGTGCTCGACATCACGCAAAGCATGGGCACGCGCGACTATCGAGTCGATGGCCGGCCGGTAAGCCGCATCGCGTTCGCAAAGCGCGCATTGCGCCGCGCGCTCGACGACATGCCGTGCGGATCGAAAGCCGGTCTGGCGACCTTCACCGCCAATCGCTCATTGCCGCTGCTGACACCGGTCGACGTCTGCGCCGACTACGACGAACTGCTCGATACGCTCGGCCGCATCAACAACCGCATGGCATGGGAGGATTACAGCGCGGTTGCGAGAGGCCTGTATTCCGGGATAAGCGTGATGCGGACGCTGACGCCGCAGCCAGCACTGGTGTTCATTACCGACGGCCAGGAATCGCCGCCGGTCAATCCCGCGTTCGCGCCGCAATTCGACGGCACGCGGGGCAAGGTCAAGGGTATGATCATCGGCACCGGCGGCTTCACGCTGTCGCCGATTCCAAAGTTCGATCCGCAGGGCCGGCCGCTCGGCTACTGGCAGCCGCAGGACGTGCAGCAGACTGATTCCTACAGCCTGTCGCGCGCAGCCGGCGAGCCACTCGTCACGCCGCAAGGCAAGCCGATCGCGATCCGCCGGCCGACCGGCACCGAGCAACTGTCGTCGCTGAAGCAGGATTACCTGAAGCAGCTCGCAGCCGCCACCGGCCTCGCCTATCGCCGGCTCGACGGCGCGGATTCGATCACGCGCGCGCTGGCCGACGCCGGCATCGCGATTGCACAACCGGTGCGGACGGATCTGCGCTGGCTGCTCGCCGTGCCGGCGCTGCTGGTACTGCTGTTGATCTACGCCTGGCGCCGGCAGCCCGTGCGCGACGGCGGGCCCGCGGGCGGTCCGCGCGATGCCGCGGGCTTGCGCCGCCGGTTTCGCGATTACCTGTCCGGGCACACGCGTTGAAATGAACGGCCACCGTGCGGCAGCTGACAGAACCTTTACCCAGAAGTCAGTAATCAAAGGAACAGACTCGGCCCAATCGCTTCTGGAAAACGCACAATCATCAAGGATCGTCGTCCCCGCGAAGGCGGGGACCCGGCTTCTTTCGACAGCACAGGCTCAAGACACTGGATTCCCGCCTGCGCGGGAATGACGACATGTAGATGTTGTCTGTATTTCTGGCGTCTGAGTAAAAACGACGGCGATCAATACGGGTCGAGCTGCGTGTGATTCTCGAAGCGCGTATACTGGCCGAGGAAGGTCAGCTTGATGGTGCCGATCGGGCCGTTGCGCTGTTTGCCGATGATGATTTCGGCAATGCCTTTGTCCTGGGTGTCGGGATTGTAGACTTCGTCACGATAGATGAAGAGGATGACGTCGGCATCCTGCTCGATGGCGCCGGACTCGCGCAGGTCGGACATCACCGGACGCTTGTTCGGGCGTTGCTCCAGGCCGCGGTTGAGCTGCGACAGCGCCATCACCGGAACGTTGAGCTCTTTCGCCAGCCCTTTCAGCGAGCGCGAAATCTCCGAAATTTCAGTTGCCCGGTTTTCGCCCTGGGATGCAGCCGACATCAATTGCAGGTAGTCGACGACGATCAGCCCCAGTCCCGGCCCGCCGCACTGGCGATGCAGGCGGCGCGCGCGGGCGCGCAGCTCCAGCGCATTCAGCGCGCCGCTTTCGTCGATATGCACCGGCGCCTCGTTCAGCTTGCCGACGGCACCGGTCAGCCGCTGCCAGTCGTCGTCGTGCAGCTGGCCGGTGCGCAGCTTGTGCTGGTCGAGCCGGCCGGTCGAACCCAGCATGCGCATCACCAGCTGCGTGCCGCCCATCTCCATGCTGAATACGGCGACCGGCAGCTTCACGTCGAGTCCGACATGCTCGGCAACATTGAGCGCAAACGCGGTCTTGCCCATGCTCGGCCGCCCGGCGACGATGACCAGCTCGCCCGGCTGCAGTCCTGAAGTCATGCGGTCGAGATCCGAAAAGCCGGTCGCAACACCGGTGATGTCGGTCGGATTGTCGCGGTTGTAGAGCGTGTCGATGCGCTCCACCACCTGTGTCAGCAACGGCTGCATCTGCAGAAAACCCTGGCGCCCGCGCGCACCGGCTTCCGCGATCTCGAACACCTTGCTTTCGGCGTGGTCGAGCAGCTGGTCCGCCGATTGTCCGCTCGGGCTGTACGCGGAATCGGCGATTTCGGTTCCGACTTCAGCCAGCCGGCGCATGATCGAACGCTCGCGCACGATCTCGGCGTAGCGCCGGATATTGGCAGCGCTCGGCGTGTTCAGCGCCAGCGAGCCGATATAGGCCTGACCGCCGGCTTCGTCGAGCTTGCCGTGGCGCTCCAGGCTTTCAGCAACGGTCAGCACGTCGGCCGGCTTGCTGTTTTCGATCAGGCGTGCGATGTGCTGGTAGATCAGCTGGTGGTCGGCACGATAAAAATTCGTCTCGTAAACCAGATCGGCGATCTTGTCCCACGCCGTGTTGTCGAGCAGCAGGCCGCCCAGCACCGCCTGCTCCGCCTCCACCGAATGCGGCGGCAGACGCATTGCGTCGAGCTGCGGATCACGATTGATGGAGGTAACAGCCTGAGCCATGAAACGATATGAAGTTCGTTATATTTCTATGTGTTTATAAATATATATTTCGTATTCCAGCCGACACTTCCGGAGGCCCCTGACCGATTCAATGTAGCGAAAAAAAAGGGCTGTCGCCAGCCCTTTTTTAACAGGCTGATTCGGCTTAGCTTTCGCCCAGCACCGAAACCGCGATCACCGCCGTGACGTCGGCGTGCAGCGTCACCTTCAGCGCATGATCACCGACCTGCTTCAGCGGTCCGTCGGGCATGCGGATCGCCGCGCGCGGTACGTCGAAGCCCTGCTTGCCCAGCATCTCGGCAACGTCCACGTTGGTGACCGACCCGAACAGCTTGCCGTCGACGCCAGCCTTCTGCGTAATCTGCAGCATCAGCCCTTCGAGGCCGGCGGCAGCGGCCTGCGCCCGTGCCAGCACGTCGCTCTGGTTTTTTTCAAGCTCGGCACGGCGCTTTTCGAAGTCGGCGATGTTCGCCTCGGTCGCACGCTTCGCCTTGCCGTGCGGGATCAGATAATTGCGCGCGTAGCCGTCCTTCACCTTGACGATGTCGCCGAGCTGGCCGAGGTTGCCGATTTTTTCCATCAGAATGATTTGCATGACCGTTCCTCAATGCAGATCGGTGTACGGCAACAGCGCCAGGAAGCGTGCCCGCTTCACCGCCACCGAAAGCTGGCGTTGATAGCGCGCCTTGGTCCCGGTGATGCGCGCCGGAATGATCTTGCCGTTCTCGTTGATGAAATCCTTCAGCAGCGCCACATCCTTGTAGTCGACTTCCTTGATGCCTTCC
>DASSON010000044.1:0-5380 GCA_035700525.1 Burkholderiales bacterium | reverse complement strand
GATCGTGGCGCTGGTGTTCGTAAGCTCCGCCGGCGGTCACGAATTCAAATGGTGGGAAGTCTCGATTCTGTCAGTGGCGCTGGTGATCCTGGCAGTAGGCATCTTCTACTACGGACTGGGCATGCCGCTTGATCTGGGGCCACGGCTGTGAGCGATCCGGGGCTGTTTCATAACCTGATTCTGGGCTTCAGCGTCGCGCTCTCGCCGGCGAACATCCTCTACTGCTTCGTGGGCTGCCTGCTGGGCACGTTGATTGGCGTGCTGCCGGGCCTGGGCCCGCTGGCGACGATCGCGATCCTGCTGCCGATCACGTTCAACCTCGACCCGACCTCGTCACTGATCATGCTCGCCGGCATCTACTACGGCGCCCAGTATGGAGGCTCGACCACCTCGATCCTGGTGAATCTGCCGGGAGAATCGTCGGCGGTGGTGACGTGTCTCGACGGCTACCAGATGGCACGCCAGGGACGCGCGGGCCCGGCGCTGGCGATCGCGGCGATCGGCTCGTTCTTCGCCGGCACGGTGGGAACGCTGATGATCGTGCTGTTCGGCCCGCCGCTGGCCAGTGTCGCGCTCAAGTTCGGCGCGGCGGAGAACTTCTCGCTGATGGTGCTGGGGCTGGTGATGGCGGTGGTGCTGGCGCACGGCTCGGTGCTCAACGCCATCTGCATGACGCTGCTCGGCATCCTGTTCGGGCTGGTCGGCACCGACGTCAACTCGGGGCTGGAGCGCTTCACGATGGGACTGCCCGAGCTGGCCGACGGCATCAGCATCGTCGGAGTGGCGCTGGGGCTGTTCGGCATCGCCGAGATCATCGCCAATCTGGAACTGAAGGAGAAGCGCGAGCTCTTCACCAACAAGGTCAAGGGGCTGTGGCCGACGAGGGAAGACTTCAAGCGCTCGTGGGCGCCAATCCTGCGCGGCACGGCGATCGGCGCGGCGCTGGGGCTGATGCCGGGCACGCATGCGATCATCGCCTCGTTCACCTCGTATACGGTGGAGAAGAAGCTCTCGAAGCACCCGGAGAAGTTCGGCACCGGCATGATCGAGGGAGTGGCAGCCCCCGAGTCGGCGAACAACGCCGCGGCGCAGACCTACTTCATCCCGATGCTGACCCTGGGCATACCGACCGGGGCGGTGATGGCGCTGATGCTGGGGGCGTTGATGATCCAGGGCATCGCACCGGGGCCGCAGGTGATGACCAGCAAGCCGGACCTGTTCTGGGGGCTGGTGGTGTCGATGTGGATTGGCAACCTGATGCTGGTGATCCTCAACCTGCCGCTGATCGGGGTGTGGATCAAGCTGCTGACGATCCCGTATCGCTTCCTGTTTCCGGCGATCCTGATGTTCTGCTGCATCGGCAGCTACTCGCTCAATAACGCGCCAATCGACGTCTACATGGCGGGGCTGTTCGGGCTGCTGGGCTATGTGCTGGCGAAGCTCGACTGCGAGCCGGCGCCGCTGCTGCTGGGCTTCGTGCTGGGGCCGATGATGGAGGAGAACCTGCGGCGGGCGTTGCTGATCTCCCGCGGGGATCCCAGCGTGCTCTTCACTCGCCCGATCAGTGCGGCGTTCCTGGGCATTGCGCTGCTGTCGCTGATCCTGGTCGTCGCTCCGGCCTTTCGCAAACGGCGTGACGAGGCCTTCGCCGAAGGATAGCGGAACGGACGGACGCGCACGTTCCGGCATTCAATTCGAGGATTTCTTCGCGCCATTTCCGATTGATCGCGGATCCGGACTTACGCATCCTGCAGCCCGCTTGTCATTTGTGGCTGATAATATTGCGGATGCGCAATCACAACAGGATGTGAAATGGCCGTGCAGCAGAAACGGAAAATTCTGGTTACCCGTGAAGTATTCCAGGAAACGCTGGATTATCTGGCGCAGCATTTCGAAGTCGAGTCCAATCAGTCGGACACCCCGTTCTCTCCGGATACGCTGGCGCAGCGCCTGGCGGACAAGGCCGGCGTCGTTTGCGTGCTGACCGATCGCATCGATGCGCCGCTGCTGGAACGCTGCCCGCGGTTGCGGGCGGTATGCAATATCGCGGTCGGTTACAACAACATTGATGTCGACGCGTGCACCGCGCGGGGCGTGATGGCAACCAACACACCGGGCGTGCTTGACGGCAGCACCGCCGATTTTGCATGGACGCTGCTGCTGGCGGCGGCACGGCGGCTGAGCGAGGCGGAAGCCTATCTGCGCAACGGCGAGTGGTGTGGCTGGTATCTGAAGCAGTTGCTGGGTGTCGATGTTCATGGCGCGACGCTCGGCATCATCGGCATGGGCCGCATCGGTCAGGCGGTGGCGCAACGCGCCGCCGGCTTCGACATGACGGTGCTCTACCACAATCGCGGCCGGCTCGTGGCCGAGGTCGAGCAGCGGCTGAACGCGACGCGGGTCGAAATGGGCGAACTGCTGAAGCGCGCGGACTTCGTCGTGCTGCTGGTCCCTTATTCGCCGGCCACACACCACCTGATCGGTGCCGCCGAGCTGGCGCTGATGAAGCCTACGGCGGTGCTGGTGAACGTCGCGCGCGGCGGCGTCGTGGACGACGCGGCGCTGATCGGCGCATTGAAGAACGGGACAATTCGTGCAGCCGGCCTCGACGTCTACGAAGGCGAGCCGAAATTCAACGCGGCGTTTCTTGAATTGAAGAATGTCGTGCTGGCACCGCACGTCGCAAGTTCAACCGAAGCGACGCGCAGCGCAATGGCGATGACGGCGGCACGTAACCTGGTGGCGGCATTGGGCGGTGCCGAGCCGCCAAATCTTCTCAATCCCGAGTGCCGGACGGCGGGAAGCGGCTGATGGCGCAGACCGGCGAGCCGGACGTTCCGTTACGAAAGACACGCGACCGGCGACTGCGCCGCCTGCTCGCGCGTTCACGCCACATCGGCTTCACGCCGCGCGTGATGCTGCGGCGGATGATTTTCTGGATCGGTGCGCTGGCGGTCGGATTGTGCGCGATCGGCTTTGCGGCAGGCGCCAATCACGCCAACCATCTCTATCATCAGCTGATCGCGATCACGCGCTTTGCACCGTTCATTGTCGCTCCGGCCGGGCTGGCGCTGGTCGCATGGCTGACGCGCCGCTTCTTTCCCGGCAGCCAGGGCAGCGGCATTCCGCAGGCGATCGCCGCGCTGCAGATGCGGGACGAAGGACAGCGCCGCTCGGTGCTTTCGCTGAAGCTCGCATTCGGGAAAATCGTTCTGACGCTGCTCGGCCTGCTCGCCGGCGCTTCCGTCGGGCGCGAAGGGCCGACGGTGCAAGTCGGCGCGTCGATTATGCTGACGCTCGGCAAGTGGGTGCGTTTTCCGCGCATCGAGCTCGAGCGCGGTCTGATCCTTGCCGGCGGTGCGGCCGGCATCGCGGCGGCATTCAACACGCCGCTTGCGGGCGTCATGTTCGCGATCGAGGAAATGAGCCGGTCGTTCGAGGAACGCACCAGCGGCACGGTGCTGACCGCGGTGATTGTCGCCGGCCTGCTGTCGCTGGCGGTATTGGGGAATTATCTGTACTTCGGCCACAGTGCCGCGACGCTGGGATCGCCGCATGAATGGATTGCGGTACCGGTTACCGGCATCGTCTGCGGGTTGCTGGGCGGTATTTTTTCGCGCATTCTGATCGAGACTTCGCGCGGACTGCCGGGTGCCGCCGGACGCTTCGCGCGTGAGAGGCCGTTGTGGTTCGCCGCGGCCTGCGGCGGCGTGCTGGCGCTGATCGGGCTGTTTTCCGGCAGTCATACCTACGGCACCGGCTACTTCGAGGCGCGTACCATCGTCGAAGGCGGCCATGTGCTGCCGCAAACCTACGGCATTCTGAAGATGCTGGCAAACATCGTGTCGTACGTGAGCGGTATTCCGGGCGGCATTTTTTCGCCGTCGCTGGCGGTCGGTGCCGGCTTCGGCCAGAATCTCGCGGCGCTGATGCCCGGCATTCCGACCGGCGCTGTGGTGCTGCTCAGCATGGCCGCCTATTTCGGCGGCGTGGTGCAGGCACCGATCACGGCATTCGTGATCGTCATCGAAATGACCGCCAGCAACAGCATGGTGCTGCCGCTGATGGCGGCGGCGCTGATCGGCTCCGGTGCATCGCGCCTGATCTGCCCCACGCCGGTATACAAGGCACTGGCCGAAGCCTTCCTGGCGCGGCCGGCCCATGCCGCAAAGACGCAGGCGCCGTCACAGCACATTCCATGAACGGCGGCGCCGCGGGCCGCCACGCGTGGCGTGTGGCGTGCGCGGTATTTCTGCGCGATCCGGTACTGTGGACGCTGGTTGCAGTGTTCATCATCCTGTCGGCGGCCGTGCCGGCACGCATCCTGCACTATCCGCAGCTGATCGACTGGAACACCGTGATGGCGCTGGCCGGCTTGCTGATCCTTGCGCGCGGCATCGAAATCAGCGGCTACCTGCAGCGCATCGCGCGCCTGCTGATCGCGCGATTGCATACGCAACGCATGCTGGCCGGATTTCTGGTGGCGGCCTCCGCGCTGCTGGCGATGGTGCTTACCAACGACATCGCACTGTTCGTGATTGTGCCGCTGACCGTCGGATTGCGCCGGATCGCCAGCGTACCGGTCGCGCGCCTGGTCGTATTCGAAGCGCTGGCGGTGAACGCCGGATCACTGCTGACGCCGATCGGCAATCCACAGAATCTGTTTCTGTGGCGCATTGCGAACGTGCCGTTCTTCGTTTTTATGCGCGACATGCTGCCGCTGTTTTTTACCGTGGCGGTGCTGCTGGCAATACTGACTGTCGCAGTGTTTCCGGCGTTGCGCATTACATTGACTCCCCGCGTTGACGAAGCACCGCGGTGCCGCTCGCTGCTGCTGATTTCGGCCGGGTTGTTCGTGCCGTTCATTGCGCTGGTTCAGTTGCATGCGACCGCACTGGCACTGGTCTGCGTGGGCGTGCTGTTTGTGATCGCCGAGCGCCGGGTGCTGCGCCGGGTCGACTGGACACTGATCCTGGTGTTCGGGCTGATGTTCATCGACTTGCGGCTGATTGCCGACCTCGGCGCGGTCAGGACATTGATGGCGCATCTGCCGCTCGGCAATCCGCACGCGCTGTTCGCAACCGGAGTGGTGGCATCGCAATTCATCAGCAATGTGCCGGCGGCGATTCTGCTGGCGGAGTATTCGCAAAACTGGCATCTGATTGCATACGGCGTCAACGTCGGCGGTTTCGGTTTCGTGGCGGGATCGCTGGCGAACATCATTGCGCTGCGCATCGCCGGCGAAGCCGGCATGCTGCGTGTGTTCCACCGGTTTTCGCTGCCATTTCTGGCGGCGACGTGTGTGCTGACGGCGGTCTGGCTGTTCTGGATTTGAAACGGCAGGCTGAAATTGAATCGCCAAGGCGCCAAGAGCGCCAAG
>DASSON010000043.1:0-8236 GCA_035700525.1 Burkholderiales bacterium | reverse complement strand
AGCTACGGGCGCTGAAAACTTCGAGGGACGTATTTTAGCAGATTGGTCGAAAGAGAGGGATTGCGATATTTCGCCTTGTGCGAAATATCGTTCCTCGGCGCTGCCTCGGAACCGACCTACGGGCGTCCTGCGCGACGTACGCTGGACGTCGCTGGTCGAACCAAGTGGTACTCACCCTCTCTCGACCAGCGTCAGGGATGCTGTCGTGCCACTGCCCGGTTTGGTGTAATAAAGCGAATTGGCGGAGAGAGAGGGATTCGAACCCTCGATAAGCGTTTTGCGCCTATACTCCCTTAGCAGGGGAGCGCCTTCGACCACTCGGCCATCTCTCCGGGAACGGGCGACAGGATAGCCGGTTTGGCCGCCCAGGGTCAAACCGTCACGCCGCCGGCTGATCCAGCCCGAACGTCTTGTGCAGCACGCGCACCGCGAGTTCCATGTATTTCTCGTCGATCACCACCGAGATCTTGATTTCCGACGTGGAGATCATCTGGATGTTGATGCCGTCGTCCGACAGCGCGCGGAACATTTTGCTGGCGATGCCGACGTGCGAACGCATGCCGACCCCGACCACCGATACCTTCGCGATGCCGCCGCCACCGACCACGTCGCGTGCATCGATCTGAGCCTTGATCGGCTCCAGAATCTTGAGGGCTTTCTGGTAATCGTTGCGGTTCACCGTGAACGAAACATCGGTCATGCCTTCGACGCCGACATTCTGCACGATCATGTCGACGTCGATGTTGGCGTCGGCAATGGGGCCGAGAATACGGTAGGCGACGCCCGGCTTGTCGGGAACACCGAGCACGGTTATTTTTGCTTCATCGCGCGAGAACGCGATGCCGGAGATGATCGCTTGTTCCATGTTCTGGTCTTCCTCGAACGTAATCAGCGTGCCGTCGCCTTCTTCCTCGAAGCTCGACAGCACGCGCAGCTTGACGCGGTATTTGCCGGCAAACTCCACCGCGCGGATCTGCAGCACCTTGGAGCCGAGGCTGGCCATTTCGAGCATTTCCTCGAACGTGATGGTGTTGAGCCGGCGCGCTTCGGGGACGATGCGCGGATCGGTGGTGTAAACGCCGTCGACGTCGGTGTAGATCTGGCACTCGTCTGCCCGCAGTGCTGCGGCGAGCGCGACGGCGGTGGTGTCGGAGCCGCCGCGGCCAAGCGTGGTGATGTTGCCGGCTTCATCGATGCCCTGGAATCCGGCGACCACGACGATGTGGTCGTTTTCGAGGTCGCCGCGCAAGCGGGCGTCATCGATGCCGAGAATGCGTGCCTTGGTGTGCGCGTTGTCGGTGCGGATGCTGACCTGCGCGCCGGTGTAGCTGCGGGCGCGATGGCCGAGCTCCATCAGTGCCATCGACAGCAGCGCGATCGTTACCTGCTCGCCGGTCGAGACCATTACGTCGTATTCGCGCGGATCGGGATTGGGCTGGATTTCCTTCGCGAGCGCGATCAGGCGGTTGGTTTCGCCGCTCATCGCCGATACCACGACGACGATCTGATGTCCCTCGTTCTTGAACTTTGCCACCCGTCTGGCGACATTCTTGATGCGGTCGGCGGAGCCGACCGAGGTGCCGCCGTATTTCTGGACGATCAATGCCATGCGAGAGACTGAAAATCGGGAGCGAAATGTAAAAAACGGTGAATTGTAACTGATGGCATCGCAAAAAACGAGGTTGCGCCGGTGCGGCGGAGGTGTTCGAATGCTGGCGTGGGCGCTGTAATCCGCCTGGCGTCACGGGCGGCCGCGGCTGAGGAGATTTTCACCGATTTGCCGAGCGGCATGAACCAATTGGCATTTATTATGTCAATGCGATAGTCACCGTCCGTCCAACGAACGAACAGGCAGGCCAGATGAAACCTTTTGAAAGAATTGAGAATCCGCGCGATATACGGCGCCGCCTCGGTCTCAACCAGCAGGAATTCTGGTCACGGATCGGCGTCACTCAGAGCGGCGGTTCCCGCTACGAGAGCGGCCGCAACATGCCGAAGCCCGTGCGCGAGCTGTTGCGGCTGGTTCACGTCGAAAAAGTCGACTTGGGCCGGGTGAGAGGCGATGACATCGAAATCGCCGCGCATCTGAAAGAACGCAATCCCGGGCTCTACAAAGATCTCAAGAAAACGGTTCGCGCGCGCAAGAAGCACTGATCCGGTGTGCCGTGACGGTGCAGCACGGCAGACCGGACATCGTCGGCTGTATCGGCATACGGGAAGTTGGCGGTTTCGGTGCCGATCCCGTTCGCAGGCAGCGGCGTTTTCGTCTGTGATCCGGAAGCGTGCCACGGTGCAGGTATAATGGCTCCCGAACTTTTCTTCCTGCACCCATTACTCAATGCTCATCACCAGGCGGCTGGAATTCGACGCCGGCCATCGTATTCAGGATCACCGCAGCCAGTGCCGGCATCTGCATGGCCATCGCTACGCGATTGAAATCACACTGTCGGGAACCGTCATTCGCCGGCAGGGTGCGCCGGAAGACGGCATGGTGATGGACTTTGCCGATGTGCGCGCGATTGCCGGCAGGGTGCTGGTGGACAAATGGGACCATGCGTTCCTGGTGCATCGCGGCGACGCAACGCTGCTGGAATTCCTGAATTCCATTCCCGGCCACAAGACCGTCGTGCTTGAGCACACCACGACGGCCGAGAACCTGGCGGCAACCGCGTTCGACATGCTCGATCGCGCGTACCATGACGTCTACGGCAACCAACTTTGCCTGCAGAAACTGCGCCTTTACGAAACGCCGAACTGCTGGGTGGACGTCGATCGCGATCCGCAGGAATAGGCGGGCGGCGTCCGCTGTTTACTTCCTGTTGCGCGGGCCGTCCATTCCGGTTACGTCATTCTGAATGACGTTGCGATAAATGAGCCGACTCAACATCCTGTTTGCCGTCCACGACTGGGGGCTGGGGCACGCCACGCGCGACCTGGTGCTGATCCGCGGCGCGCTGGCCGCGGGGCATGCGGTGACGGTGATTTCGGCGGGACGGGCGCTGGCGCTGCTGCGGCAGGAGCTCAACCGTGATTGTGAATTCATCGAACTGCGTGACATCCCGAAGCCGCTGAGCCGCTGGGCGCCGTGGTTCTACATCCGCATGAGCCTGGCGCTGCCGCAGGTGTTCGCGACTTTTCGCCGCGAGCGCCGCATCGTCGAAAAGCTGTGCCGCGAGCGGCATTTCGAGCGCGTGGTGTCGGATAGCCGCTACGGCGTGTGCTCGCGCGACGTACCGAGTTTCTATATCAACCATTCATTGCGCCAGATCATTCCGGGACGTCCGCGCGGCCTCGAGAAAATGGTCGAATGGTTCCAGAAAAAAATACTCGGCGGCGCGACGAAAATCCTGATACCGGACCGGCGTGACAACGGGCTGGCCGGCGACCTGTGCCATGACGTGGCGTGCGAATGGGGCGACCGGCTGGAATATATCGGCATTTTGTCGAGCATCGAGCGCCGCAGTACGGAGCCGGACATCGATTATTTCATCAGCGTGTCGGGCGCCGAGCCGCAGCGCACGATTTTTGAGAAACTGGTGCTGGCGCAGGTGCGCGACCTGCCGGGCCGCATCGTGGTGGCGCTGGGCCGTCCCGACGCCGCGACCGAGGTGAAGGATGACGGCCGGATCGCGATTCATCAGTTCATGGATCGGGCGCAGCAGCAGGAGATGATGAATCGCGCGCGACTCATCGTGTCGCGTTCGGGCTACACGACGATGATGGAGCTGGCGGAGCTCGGCAAACGCGCGCTGCTGGTGCCGACGCGCGGACAGAGTGAGCAGGAATATCTCGCTGCTCACCACGAGCGCCGCGGGCATTTCCGGGGCGTGGTGCAGTCCGAGCTCGTGCTCGGGCGCGACGCCGCGCTGGCGGAAGGGTATCGCGGCCTGCCGCCATTTGCTCCGACGCGCGAATCAGTCCGGAATTTTTTGAATGTCGTCTGCCGCTGACCGGCGGAAATCGCGGTGCAGTGCGATCGCCGCCACGATGGCGATGAGCCAGATCGACAGCATCCACACCAGCCGGAACCCAAGCAGCATCGCCAGGCCGACACTCGGGCTGTAACCCCACGCCTCGGCGGCGGTCATGCCGACGACTTCCACCACGCCGAACTGGCTGACCATGCCGCTGAACAGAAACATTGCCGCCAGCGAAAAAAAATAGATGGTGAGCGCCTGCATCAAGGTCAGTTCGACGGCACCGACGCCGCGGGCGATGTTCAGGAAGGACAGTACGACAATCAGCAGATAAATGGCGGCGGCCGCCCCGCACGCCAGCAATATGCCGGGCCTGGCGAGCGCGCGCAGTCCGTCGAACAGGTCGCCCGCGGCCTGGCGCAGCACGCTGATGGCGGAGTGGCGTATTGAATTCTGTCGCCGGTCGCGCCGCAGCCGGATGTGCGTGAGTACCGCCCATAGCGCGGCGATCGTGAATCCTGTCCCCAGAATGATTGGGCGCAGCCACACCAATGTCGGCACCGGAAATATTACCAGTGTCGCGAAAACCACCATCGCTTCGAGTGCCAGCATGACGGTGGTGGCGGCGGCGGAGGTCGCAAACCCGGCGGCGCCGATGCGGCGCAGCACGTAGTTTTCGATATAGATGCCGGACGGGATCGGGATGCACGATTCGCCGATCAGGAATGCCAGCGCCAGGCGGCGCCAGTGGATGCGGATGCCGAGGCGGGTCAGCAGAAAGCGCCACGTCGCTCCCTTGATCAGCAGGTAGGCCGCCGCCAGGCCGAGCGATCGCGCAATGGCCGCCGGTGTCAGATGATGGATGCTGGTCATCACGTCGGACAATCCGGCGACGCTGAACGCGAACAGCAACAGCGCCGCCGTCGCGATGGCCGGAAATACGAAGCGCGGCCGGAGCAGCGGTTTGAGCCACCGTAGGTGCATGCTCAGCGCGCGATACGTTCGAGCAATCCGGGATAAGCAGCAACGATTTCGGTCAGTTCGTTATTGGCGTGCGCAAGCGCGTGACGCGGGTCGGCGAGGCGGCGGCGCAGTCCGGTGCCGTCGCGGCAGACGATGAAGCGGTTGCTGCTGTCCGCCGCGAGCAGTTCGCAGCGCACGCAGTAATCGATGAATGTGCGCGTACGGGCCGCGCTGGCGTGGGGGTCAAGCAGGCGGCGATCGACACGCACGCCGGCGGCGGCGCAATGCGCGGCACCCTGTCGCAGAAACCGGCTGATGTCGGTCGCGTACAGCCGCTCGCCGGCATGCAGGTGCAGCAGGCGGCTGCCGAGATGCGTGGCGGTTATCGTCGACTGCGCGAGCAGCGCCGCCTTCACCTTCGCGCACGTTGCGTGATGCCCGAGGTGTTTCACGCCGTGCAGCAGCGGTCCGACCGCGACGAAGACCGCTGTCCTGCCGGGTGACATGAAATCGTAGCTGATGCCGATCGGCTGGGCACGGGTGTCGATGGACGGCTGGCTGACCAGCGTGTGCAGGGCGGCCCGCAAGCGGCCGAAATGTCCGTCCCGCGATACCGCGCCTTCCGGTTCCAGCAGCAGCACCGCGCCGCGGTTGATCAGGTCGATGCAGCATTGCAGGTGCGCGGCAATGACCGCGCGCTCGCACGGTTCAAGCGCGGTGAAGCATGCGTGTGTCAGTTTGCGAAAGCCGTGCGGCAGGCGCAGCAGCGTACCGTAGCGGTGCGCGAGCGCCTGGGCCGTGGTGAGCGACGCGGCACGCGGCGGCGCGAGCCGCATGAAGCGCTCGACCCACACCGGTTTGAGCACCTGGTCCAGCGGCAGATTGCCGCACGTTGCGAGGGCGTCACCCAGCACTTCGCGCACGCTGTGTTCCGGAACGCGCCGCATCGGATGGGCGTGCAATACGCGCATGACCGGCAGCAGATTGATCAGCGACAGGGCTTCGCGAACCGGCGTTGGCCAGCGTTCGGTATATTCCCACAGCAGTCCACTATGGAACAGGTCTTCGCGCGCGACGAAGTGCGGCACCCGGTCGGCCGCTTTCATTGCCGGCGCGCACGCGATCAGGTTGCCGATGATCGGCACATCGGCGTCGCGGCGGTGGGTGACGAGCAGCAGGGTGCCGGGCGCGGCGCTGACGGTTTCCAGCCCCTGCGCTTCGACGCGATAGCGCAACGCGACGACGGCGGCGATCGCCGCGCCGAGGCGACGCGCGAGCATGCGCCCGACACGCGAATCCGGCGCCGCATCCGATGGCGACTGTGCGGTGCCGCGTGCGCCGGAAACGGTATCATCGAGTATGGCGGAATTCAGTTTTTCGGCCATCTGCTAGTCCTTCAGATAACCGTTGGCGCGGAACCACGAAAGCGCGTCCGTGAACGCCGTCTCGACCGGCCGCGCATGGTAGCCAAGTTCCCGCCGCGCCTTCTCGGATGAAAAGTACATGTGCTTGCGCGCCATTCGCACGCCGTCGAGCGGAACGCGCGGTTCGCGGTTGGACAGCCGCGCCCAGGTTTCGGACACATGCGCGATCGGCAGCAACAGGTGGTGCGGGATGCGGATCGACGGTGGGCGCCGGCCGCACAGGCGGGCGATTGCGCTCAGGATTTCGCGCAATGACAGGTTCTGTCCGCCCAGGATGTAGCGCTCGCCGACGCGGCCGTGCTGATACGCCAGCAGGTGGCCGTCGGCGACGTCATCCACATGCACCAGGTTGAGCCCGGTATCGATGTAGCCCGGCATGCGCCCGAGCGCGGCATCGAGAATCATGCGGCCGGTCGGCGTGGGTTTCACGTCACGCGGACCGACTGGCGCCGACGGATTGACGATCACCACCGGCAGCCGGTTTTCGAGCGCCAGCTGGCGCACGCGCATTTCGGCCTGCCATTTGGAGCGCTTGTAATGACCGATCATGTCGTCCAGCGCAGCCGGCGTGTCTTCCGTGCCGGGCGTGCCGTCGGCGCCCGGATTCAGCGTCGCGATACTGCTGGTATAAACGATGCGCGACACGCCGGCGGCGGCCGCGGCCTGCATCACGTTGTCGGTGCCGTCGACGTTGGAGCGATAGAGCGCGCGCGAATCGCCGCGGATCCACAGACGATAATCGGCGGCGACGTGAAACAATGCGTCGCAGCCGTCCAGCGCGCGCTCCAGCGACGCGCGATCGGTCAAGTCTCCGAGCGCGATATCGAGCGGCAGTCCGTCGACGTTGCGGCGATCGGATTGCGGCCGCAACAGCGCCCGCACCTGATGACCGGCATCGATCAGGCGGCGGGCGACCGCGGAGCCGACGAAGCCCGACGCGCCTGTCACCAGCGCCATCATGTCGCCTCCGCCAGCGCCCGATGGCGAACCGCCGCGTCATCGAATGCAAGCCGTGCCCCGGTCACCATGCGCACCTGGCTCAGCGTACGGCGGGCGATGCGCGCATTGCGCGCAGTGCGGAAAACGCCGGGCCATTCGTGCGGGGAGGCGGCCAGCGCCGCGGCCATGCGTGCCGGGCGCACGTTGCCGCGGCTGTCGACCGCGCGCAGCACCCGCCGCGGCAGACCATGGCGCGCGACGTCGACCACGGCACGGATTGCGGCAAACGGCAGGCCGGCACGGGCGGCAACGCCGGCGACGGCGGCGCTTTCCATGTCCACCGCGACGGCGCCACGGCGTTCGAACAGCGCCTGTTTGCGGCGCACGTCGGTAATGGGCTCCGTGCTTTCGGCAAGGCTGCCGCCGCTGATTGTGACGCGGCCGGCAAGCAGGTGCTGCAACTGCGCGCGCCATTCGGGATCAGCGTAGAAGATGGTGCCGTCGGCTGCGATCACCATGTCCGGCAGCACCAGCGTGCCGCACGCCAGGCGCGGATCGAGACCGCCGCAGTAACCCCATGACACCAGCGCCGCGGCACCTGCGTCAATGAGCGTCTGCGCCGCACGCCGGGCGTTGTCGTGGCCGATGCCGGAAACTCGTATCAGGCAGCCGCCTGCTGTCGTGGCGGGCGCCGTGCGGCGGGAACCGCATCCGAGACTGCGGGCCTCGGCATGGAGCGCAGCGACGATGCCGGCGCGCACCATACGTCACCCCTTTGTCAGATTCTGATAGCGGGCGAGCGCCCACAGTGGAAAGTACTTGTTGTAGCCGTGATACTTCAGATAGAACACCCGTGGAAACCCGGGGCAGGTAAACGCACGATGCTTCCACAGGCCATCGACCTGCTGGGTGCGCAGCAGAAATGCCGCGCCGCGCCGCAAGGCGCCGCTGTCCGC
This sequence comes from Burkholderiales bacterium, assembly GCA_035700525.1. GTDB lineage: Bacteria > Pseudomonadota > Gammaproteobacteria > Burkholderiales > JBDZVW01 > JBDZVW01. Next base: position 37 of record DASSON010000043.1, on the reverse strand, counting down.
CGGTTCCCCGGCCGCCATCAGGCCGAGCATCGCCCAC
>DASSON010000042.1:0-10395 GCA_035700525.1 Burkholderiales bacterium | reverse complement strand
TCTCGATTACGCCATGAGCGTCATCGTGGGGCGTGCGCTGCCCGACGTCCGGGACGGCCTGAAGCCGGTGCACCGGCGCATCCTGTTCGCGATGTACGAGGCGAACAACGTCTGGAGCCGCCCCTATGTCAAGTGCGCCCGCGTGGTGGGCGACGTCATGGGCAAGTTTCATCCGCATGGCGACAACGCGATCTACGACACGCTGGTGCGCATGGCGCAGGATTTCAGCCTGCGCTACATGCTGATCGACGGGCAGGGGAATTTCGGGTCGGTGGACGGCGACAACGCCGCCGCGATGCGCTACACGGAGTGCCGGCTGTCGAAGATCGCGTCGGAGCTTCTGGCCGACATCGACAAGGAAACGGTCGATTTCACGCCCAACTACGACGGCAAGGAGTTCGAGCCGATCGCATTGCCGACGCGCGTGCCGAATCTGCTGGTCAACGGCTCGTCCGGTATCGCGGTGGGGATGGCGACCAATATTCCGCCGCACAATCTCGGCGAAGTGGTAGATGCCTGCCAGGCGCTGCTCAAGAATCCCGACATGAGCATCGATGAACTGATCGAGATCATACCGGCCCCCGATTTCCCGACGCGCGGCATCATCTATGGCACCACCGGCGTCAGGGATGGCTATCGCACCGGCCGCGGCCGGGTGGTGATGCGGGCGCGCACCCATTTCGAAGAGAGCGACAAGGGTGGGCGCAGCGCGATCGTCATCGACGAACTGCCGTACCAGGTCAACAAGGCCAATCTGCTGATGAAAATCGGCGACCTGGTGCGCGACAAGCGGCTCGAAGGCATTGCCGAAATTCGCGACGAATCGGACAAGTCGGGCATGCGCGCAGTAATCGAGCTGAAGCGCGGCGAGATGCCCGAAATCATCCTGAACAAGCTGTACAAAGAAACGCAGATGCAGGACACGTTCGGGATGAACATGGTGGCGCTGGTCGACGGCCAGCCGCGCCTGCTCAATCTCAAGCAGTTCGTCGAGGCGTTCCTGCGCCACCGCCGCGAAGTGGTGACGCGGCGCACCGTGTTCGAGCTGCGCAAGGCGCGCGAGCGCGGGCACATTCTGGAAGGGCTCGCGGTCGCGCTGTCGAACGTCGATGAAGTGATTGCGTTGATCAAGGCGGCGCCGACGCCGGCCGACGCCAAACGCGAACTGATGGCGCGACTGTGGCGCTCGAAACTGGTCGAGGAAATGCTGGCGCGTGCGGCGACCGACGCGTCGCGGCCGCAGGGGCTGGGCGCCGAATTCGGACTGCACAAGCAGGGCTACCGGCTGTCCGATGCGCAGGCGCAGCAGATTCTCGAACTGCGGCTGCAACGGCTGACCGCGCTGGAGCAGGACAAGATTCTGTCCGAGTACCGCGAAACGATGGACAAGATCGCCGACCTGCTCGACGTGCTGGCGAAGCCGGCGCGCATTACCAAGATCATTTCGCACGAGCTGAACGAAGTCAAAAAGCAGTACGGCGATGCGCGTCGCAGCGAGATCGTGACGCAGACGCAGGACATCGCGATGGAAGACCTGATCGTGCCCGAGGACGTGGTGGTGACGCTGTCGCGCGGTGGCTACATCAAGTCGCAGCCGGTGTCCGACTACCGCGCGCAGAAGCGCGGCGGGCGCGGCAAACAGGCGACGACGACGAAGGAAGACGATTTCGTCGACGACCTGTTCATTGCGAATACGCACAATTACATCCTGTGCTTTTCCGATCGCGGCCGCGTCTACTGGCTCAAGGTCTACATGGTGCCGCAGGGCAGCCGCGGCAGCCGCGGCAAGCCGATCGTCAATCTCGTGCCGCTGATGGAGCACGAGAAAATCACCGCGGTGCTGCCGGTGAAGGAATTCGACGACCAGCATTTCGTGTTCATGGCGACCAGCGACGGCACCGTCAAGAAGACTGCGCTGTCGGCGTTCTCGCGGCCGATGTCGAAGGGCATCATTGCGATCGGGCTGGGCGAAGGCGACTACCTGATCGGCGTGGCGCTGACCGACGGCAAGCAGGACATCATGCTGTTTTCCGATGGTGGCAAGGCGGTGCGTTTTGCCGAGACCGAAGTGCGCGTGATGGGCCGCAATGCACAGGGCGTGCGCGGCATGAAGCTGCCCAAGGGCCAGAACGTGATCTCGATGCTGACCGCTGCCGACGACGACCGCTTCGTGCTGACGGCAACCGAGAACGGCTACGGCAAGCGCACACGGATTTCAGAATATACGCGCCATGGCCGCGGCACGCAGGGCATGATCGCCATCCAGAACAGCGCGCGCAACGGCAAGCTGGTCGCCGCGCAGCTCGTCGACAAGACTGATGACATCATGCTGATCACCACCGGCGGCGTGCTGATCCGCACCCGTGTCGCCGAAATTCGGGCAATGGGCCGCTCCACCCAGGGCGTGACGCTGATCAATCTCGCGAAGGACACCAAGCTCGCCGGGCTGCAGAAAATCGTCGAGCCGGACGACAACGGCGAGAATGGTGACGAGTAAGGGCTGAGAGCGATCGGGCCGGCGTAACTTTGCTGCTGCATTCTGTGTCCAGACGCCGCCTACCACCCCTTCCGCTTCGCTCCCTCCCCTCCTTAAAAACAGGAGGGGAGTAAAGAACGCCGCGGTGAATAAGCGAACGAATCTCCCCTCCTCAAATGAGGAGGGGTGGACGCGAAGCGGACGGGGTGGTGAGCGGCGCACAAAAAAATTGACCGACGTTGCAATAATGCGAACCTGAATCGCGTACTGCCGATATGACGCGTATTTACAATTTCGCCGCCGGACCGGCGGTGCTGCCGGAACCGGTGCTCGAACAGGCGGCTGCCGAGATGCTCGACTGGCATGGCAGCGGCATGTCGGTGATGGAGATGAGTCATCGCGGCAAGGACTTCATCGGCATCGCGGCGCAGGCTGAAGCCGATCTGCGCGAGCTGCTGACGATCCCGGCGAATTACAAGGTGCTGTTCCTGCAGGGCGGTGCCACCGCACAGTTTTCGATGGTGCCGCTCAACCTGCTGTGCGGCAGGAACAACGCGGATTACGTCAACACCGGTCAGTGGTCGAAGAAGGCGATCGCCGAGGCGAAGCGCTTCTGCACGGTCAACGTCGTTGCCAGCGCCGAGGACGCGAATTTCACTTATGCGCCGCCGTCGTCGCAGTGGCGGCTCGATTCCGATGCCGCGTATGTTCACTACACGTCGAACGAAACCATTGGCGGCGTCGAATTCTTCGATACGCCGGATACCGGCGATGTGCCGCTGGTCGCCGACATGTCGTCGCATATTCTGTCGCGCCCGGTCGATGTCGGCCGCTACGGCGTGATCTACGCCGGTGCGCAGAAGAACATCGGTCCCGCCGGCCTGACGATTGCGATCGTGCGTGAGGATCTGATCGGCCATGCGTCGCCGGCGACGCCGGTGCTGTGCGACTACAAGACGTACGCGGACAATGATTCGATGTACAACACACCGCCGACCTATGCAATCTATATTGCCGGCCTGGTATTCCAGTGGCTGAAAAAATTGGGCGGTCTGAAAAAAATGGAGGAGTTCAACGTCGCGAAAGCGAAGCGGCTCTACGATTTCCTCGATCAGACCGAGTTCTATCATTCGCCGGTGGCACGGGCAAACCGGTCGCGGATGAACGTGCCGTTCACGCTGCGCAGTGCGGCGCTGGACGAGGCGTTTCTGAAGCAGGCGCAGGCGCGCGGACTGACGCAGTTGAAAGGTCATCGCTCGGTGGGCGGCATGCGCGCGTCGCTCTACAACGCGATGCCGCTTGCCGGCGTGCAGGCGCTGGTCGAGTTCATGCGGGAATTCCAGGACGCACATGGCTGAGCCGTACCGGATACTGACGCTCAACGCGATTTCCGCCGAGGGCCTGAAGCGACTGCCGTCGGAACGCTACGTGGTGGGCACGCAGATCACTGCGCCCGACGCGATTCTGGTGCGTTCGCATGACATGCACGGAATGGACATTCCGGCACAGGTGAGGGCGATCGGCCGCGCCGGCGCCGGCACCAACAATATTCCGGTGACGCAGATGAGCGCGCGCGGCGTGCCGGTGTTCAACGCACCGGGCGCCAACGCCAACGCGGTGAAGGAACTGGTGATTGCCGGCATGCTGCTGGCGGCGCGCAACCTGGTGCCGGCGGTGCGTTTCGTGTCCGGGCTCGAAGGTGATGACACCGCGTTGAACCGGCAGGTCGAGGCGGGCAAGAAACAATTTGCCGGCATCGAGCTCGCGGGCCGCACGATCGGCGTAATCGGGCTCGGCAAGATCGGCACGCTGGTGGCCAATGCCGCGACGCATCTGGGCATGCACGTGCTTGGCTACGATCCCGAAATCACCGTCGATGCGGCGTGGCGGCTGTCGTCGCGCGTGCAGAAGGCGCACAGTGTTGCTGAAGTGCTGGAAAGCAGCGAATTCGTCACGCTGCACGTGCCGCTGGTCGGGGCGACGCAGCACCTGATCGATGCCGGCCGTCTCAAGCTGATGAAAAGCGGTGCGGTGCTGCTCAACTTCGCACGCGACGCGATCGTCGATACGTGCGCGGTGCGCGAGGCGCTGGAAGCCGGGCGGCTGCGCGCCTATGTGTGCGATTTTCCGGGGGCCGCGCTGGCCGGCCGCGCTGATGTCATCGCGCTGCCGCATCTCGGGGCGTCCACGCGCGAGGCGGAGGATATCTGCGCCGAGATGGTGGTCGATCAGGTGCGTGATTTCCTCGAGCACGGTAACATTCTCAATGCCGTCAATTTTCCGGATGTGGTGATGCCGCGCGAATCGCCGTTCCGGGTCGGCATCGCGAATGCCAACGTGCCCAACATGCTGGGACAGATTTCGACCGCGATGGCGCGTTCCGGACTGAACATTCGCACGATGATCAACAAGTCGAAAGGGGAGATGGCCTACACGCTGGTCGATCTGGACAGTGCGCTGCCGCCACCGGCGGCCGCCGACATCGCCGCGATCGCCGGCGTGCTCAGCGTGCGCTATCTGCCCGCCGCCTGAGGCCCGAAGATGGACGACAAGCTGAAGCAGATGCGAAGCCGCATCGACGCACTCGACGACCGGCTGCTCAAGCTCTTCAACGATCGCGCGAAGCTGGCCCGCCGTGTCGGTGAGCTGAAGGGCGGTAACGCAGTCTATCGCCCGGAGCGCGAGGCGCAGGTGCTGCGGCGGCTGATGGCGGCGAACCGCGGACCATTGTCCGGCGAGGCGGTCGCGCGGCTGTTCGTCGAAGTCGTGTCCGCCTGCCGCGCGCTGGAAGACGCGCTGGTCGTCGCCTATCTGGGGCCGCAGGGCACCTACACCGAGGAAGCGGCGCTGAAGCATTTTGGCGGGGCGGTGCGAACGCTGGCGTGCTCGTCGATCGACGAAGTGTTCCGCAAGGTCGAGCAGGGCGCCGCCGGCTACGGCGTGGTGCCGGTCGAGAACTCGACCGAAGGCGCGGTCGGGCGCACGCTCGATCTGCTGCTGTCGACGCCGCTCAAGGTGTGCGGCGAGGTGATGCTGCCGATCCATCAGTGCCTGATGAGCAAGGCCGCGGAGCGCGGCGCCATCCGGAAAATCTATTCACATACGCAAAGTCTCGCGCAATGCCAGCGCTGGCTGGCTGCGCATGCGCCGGCGGCCGAGCGCATCGCAGTGGTCAGCAATGCCGAGGCGGCGCGCATGGCGAGCCGCGACGCGCGCGCCGCGGCCATTGCCGGCCGCACCGCGGCGAAGCTGTACGGACTGAAAATCCTCGCCGCCAACATCGAGGACGAGCCGCGCAACACCACGCGCTTTTTTGTGCTGGCGGCGCATGACGCGGCGCCGTCGGGGCGCGACAAGACATCGCTGGTGATGGCGGCGAAGAACGTGCCGGGTGCGATACACGAGCTGCTGGCGCCATTTGCGAAACACCAGGTCAGTCTCACCAGGCTCGAATCGCGGCCGTCGCGCACCGGGCTGTGGGAATATTTTTTCTACGCCGATCTCGAAGGCCATCAGCAGGACGGCCGCGTCGCGAAGGCGATGGCCGAAGTGCAGCGCAAGGCGTCGATGGTGAAAAATCTCGGCTCGTATCCGGCGGCGGCCGCATAGCGCCGTCATCGAAATCACGGCGGCTCGTGTGCGCGCCAGCCGTTCAATATTTACACCTATCATGGACATCTGCGATTTAGCTCCGTCTTACATCCGCGCAATAGCGCCCTACCAGCCGGGCAAGCCGATTTCGGAGCTGGCGCGCGAAATGGCGCTGGACGAGGACGGCATCATCAAGCTCGCTTCGAACGAAAATCCGATCGGCATGAGCCCGCTGGCGCGCGCCGCCGTCGACGCGGCGCTGGATGACATCGCGCGCTATCCGGACGGCAACGGCTTCGAGCTCAAGGAAGCGCTGGCGGCACGCTACGGCGTGGCGCCGGAGCGCATGGTGCTGGGCAACGGCTCGAACGACGTGCTGGAACTCGCGGCGCGCGCGTTCCTGGTGCCGGGCAGCGCGGCGATCTACTCGCAGCACGCATTTGCCGTCTATCCGCTGGTGGTGCAGGCGATGGGGGCAGCCGGCATCGAAGTGCCGGCACAGCATTTCGGGCATGATCTGGCGGCGATGCGGCAGGCGATCACGAACGATACACGCATCGTGTTCATTGCGAATCCGAACAATCCGACCGGTACGCTGGTTGCGCCGGACATGCTGGAGGCGTTCATCGCCGACGTGCCGCGCACCGTGCTGATCGTGGTGGACGAGGCGTATCACGAATATCTGCCGCCCGATCTGCAGTCGGACAGCATCGAGTGGCTGAACCGCTATCCGAATTTGCTCATCACGCGCACCTTCTCGAAGATCTACGGTCTCGCCGGGTTGCGTGTCGGTTATGCGTTTGCGCATCCCCGGGTCGCGGATCTGATGAATCGCGTGCGGCAGCCGTTCAACGTCAACAGCCTGTCGCTGGCCGCTGCGGCTGCCGCGATTCGCGACAACACGTTCGTCGCCAGAAGTCACGAACTGAACCACAGCGGGATGCGCCAGATTGCCGCCGGGCTCGAAACGCTGGGCCTGGATTACATCCCGTCGTTCGGCAATTTCGTCAGCTTCCGCGTACCCGACTGTGCCGGTGTCTATCGCCGGCTGCTGCGGCTGGGCGTGATCGTGCGCCCGATTGCGAGCTACGGCATGCCCGACTATCTGCGCGTGACGATCGGCCTCGAGGAAGAAAACCGGCATTTTCTCGAAGCGCTGGCGCAGGCGCTGCCGTCGTCGGCATGAACGGCGGTACACGCAAACCGGCGGCGCGCGGATTGCGCGTGAACCGGCTGGCGGTGCTCGGGGTCGGGCTGATCGGCGGTTCCGTCGCACTGGCGCTGAAACAGGCGCGCGTGGTACGCCAGGTTTCCGGATTCGGCCGCACCCGCCGGAATCTGACCCATGCGTTGCGCTCCGGCGTGATCGACGAGATCGCGGACACACCGGCGCAGGCGGTGGCGGGCGCCGACCTGGTGCTGATCGCAACGCCGGTCGGACAGATGCCGGAACTGATGAAGCAGATTGCGCCGCACCTGACGCCCGATGCAGTGGTCACCGATGCCGGCAGTACCAAGCAGGATGTCATTGCCTGCGCGCGCCGACATCTCGCGCGGCATCTGGATCGTTTCGTCCCCGGCCATCCGATTGCCGGCGCCGAGAAGAGCGGCGCCGCAGCTGCGCAGCCGGCGCTGTTTCGCGACCACAACGTGATATTGACACCGGACGAGACGACTGCCGCCGCCGCGGTGCGCAAGGTGACGGCACTGTGGCGCGCGACTGGTGCCACGGTCGTAAAAATGGACGCGCCGGCGCACGACCGCCTGCTGGCGCTGGTCAGCCATCTGCCGCACGTATTGTCGTACGCGCTGGTGGACGACGTTGCGTCGCGCGATGACGCGCGCCGCATATTCGGATTCGCCGCCGGCGGCTTTCGTGATTTCACCCGCATCGCCGGCAGTTCACCCGAAATGTGGAGCGATATCTGCGTCGCGAATCGTGACGCGCTGCTGGTGGAACTGGGCGTTTATCAAGAGCATCTCAATAATCTGCGACGCCTGATCAAAGCCCGTGATCGTGGTGGACTGGCTGAAGTGTTCGAGCAGGCGCGGGAGGCGCGGAAGAAATTACTTTTGAAGCGTGAGAGGCGAGGTGTGAGGAGCGAGGAGTTAAGGCGGACCGAACAATGAGATTGGTGTTATTGATCCGATCCGTAACAAGTGGAAGTGTACCGGCGCGGCGCATCCTGATAGGCACTGTCGGGGTGCGCCGCTTTTTACGCCTCACTCCTCACGCCTCACTCCTCACGCCACAATGAACTACCTCATCCATCCCGGCGGCGCATTGCGCGGCCGCATCCGCGTTCCGGGCGACAAGTCGGTTTCCCATCGCAGCATCATGCTGGGCGCGATCGCGGACGGCGTGACGCACATCAGCGGTTTTCTCGAAGGCGAGGATGCGCTGGCGACGATGGCGATTTTCCGCGCGATGGGGGTGCGCATCGACGGCCCGGAGCGCGGCAATGTAACGGTGCATGGCGTCGGTCTGCACGGACTGCGAGCGCCGGGCACCGTGCTCGACTGTGGCAACTCCGGCACCGCGATGCGATTGCTGACCGGACTGTTGTGCGGCCAGCGTTTCGATTGCGAGCTGACCGGTGACGACAGCCTGCGGCGACGGCCAATGCGGCGCATCGCCGACCCGCTGTCGCGCATGGGCGCGCGCATCGGCACCGCCGAGCGCGGCACGCCGCCGCTTGTCATCCACGGCAATGCCGGGTTGCACGGCATCGATTATCTGCTGCCGGTGGCGAGTGCGCAGGTCAAGTCGGCGCTGCTGCTGGCGGGGCTCTACGCGGGCGGCCGTACCTGCGTCACCGAGCCGGCGCCGACGCGCGACCATACCGAACGCATGCTGCAAGGCCTGGGCTATCCAGTCGTGCGCGACGGCAGTACGGTGTGCGTCGATGGCGGCGGCCGCCTGACGGCGCGCGATATCGAGGTGCCGGCGGACATCTCGTCGGCGGCGTTTTTCATGGTCGGCGCATCGATCGCGCCCGGGTCTGATCTGCTGCTCGAACATGTCGGCGTCAATCCGACGCGGACCGGCGTCATCGAGATCCTGCGGTTGATGGGCGCCAATATCGACGTCACGAATCAGCGGGATGCAGGGGGCGAACCGGTGGCCGACATCCGCGTGCGTCATGCGCCGCTGCACGGCATCGCGATTCCGGAACAGCTGGTGCCGCTGGCGATCGACGAATTTCCGGTGCTGTTCGTGGCTGCGGCCAATGCGGCGGGACGCACCACGCTGAGCGGCGCGGCGGAACTGCGGGTGAAGGAATCCGATCGCATCCAGGTGATGGCCGACGGCCTGCAGGCATTGGGGGTGCGGGCGCAGCCGACGCCGGATGGCATGCACGTCGACGGCGGCGGTTATCACGGCGCGGCGGTCGATTCGCATACTGACCACCGTATCGCGATGTCATTCGCGGTGGCGGCGCTGAATGCGTCTTCGGCGATCACCGTGAACGATTGCGCAAACGTGGCGACGTCGTTTCCGGGCTTCGTCGAACTGGCACGTTCGGCCGGTCTCGGTATCGAGCAGAGAGACGCCGATGCCTGACAGCAGTGTTCCGGTGATTGCGATCGACGGCCCGTCCGCGTCGGGCAAGGGGACCATCGCACAGCGTGTTGCACTGGCGCTCGGTTTTCATTATCTGGACAGCGGAGCGCTGTACCGGCTGGTCGGCTGGATCGCGATCAGCCGTGGAATTGATCTCGACAATGAATCCGGTTTGTCGGACATTGCAATGAATATGAACATAAAAATGTCTGGAGAGGAGATCTTCGTCGAGGACCGGGAGGTGTCGAATGAACTGCGTACCGAGGCGGCCGGGGCGGCGGCTTCCCGGGTGGCGGCGCTGCCCGGCGTGCGCGCCGCGCTGCTCGAGCGTCAGCTCGGTTTCCGGCGCACACCGGGGCTGGTGGCGGACGGCCGTGACATGGGCTCGACTGTGTTTCCGGACGCCATCGTCAAGATTTTTCTTACCGCGAGCGCCGAGGAACGTGCCAAACGGCGCTATAACCAGTTGATAAAAAAAGGGTTGAGTGCTAACATACGCACCCTTTTGCAGGAAATACGGGAGCGTGACGCGCGTGACAGTCAGCGCAGCGTCGCGCCATTGCAAAAGAGCGCAGACGCCTTCGAAGTGGATACTACCGGTTTGCCGATCGACGAGGTAACGGCAATCGTTCTGGCGCGAAGCCGTCAGGCGCTCATGGCGCCATGAGAGTTCTCATGGTTTTTTTAACGACTCCGCCCGTAACGTGAGCGGATAACCCGGCAGTCAGCGACTTTTTTACATGATAGCTACCAGTACCCCCAC
>DASSON010000041.1:0-9636 GCA_035700525.1 Burkholderiales bacterium | reverse complement strand
GCTTTCTTCGGCGAGGATTTTCTGCAGCTGCTCGCGGTTCTGTGCCAGGCTCTGCTGCAGTGCCAGCTGCAGCGTCTGCAGGGTCTGCCGCGTGTCGCCGAGTTCGCGCGCGACCGACTCGCGCAACCGCTCGTTGCTTTCCGCCAGCGCCGCGCCGACGCGCTCGCTGTGGCGTGCCAGTCCGTCGTGCAGGTCGGTCAGCATCGCGCGGTGCTTGTCCTCGGCGGACTGTGCCTGGCGCATTTCCGCATCACGCTGCGCGCGCCGCGCCGCCGCCAGTTGCATCGTCATGACAAGCGCGGCCATGACAACGACCGCGATGAGGATGATCGCAACGACGTCACTCATCGAATTGCGCTCATCAACCCAGCCGCCGCAACGTCGCCAGCGGCGGCGTGCGCACCACCGCGAACACCGCCGGCGCAGCAGCCAGCGCAACGCCGAGCGCTCCGCCCGCCACGCCGATGACCCACAGCCACGGGCTGCCGCCGTACGCCAGATGAAACAGCCGCGCGCCAACCCACGATCCGGCAACGGTCGCGCCGGCAGCAGCGAGCAATCCGGCCAGCGCACCCAGCAACGCGAACTCCAGCCACTGCATGCGCAGGATCTGAGCGCGGCGCGCGCCCAGCGCGCGCATCACCGCGGCGTCGAGCAGCCGTTCATCGCGCGTGCCCGCAATCGCGGCGTAGAGCATGAACACGCCGGCGACCAGCGTGAACAGAAACACGAAGCTCACCGCCTGCGTGACGCGGTTCATCACGTCGCGCACCTGCGCCAGGATCGCGCCGACGTCGATCGCGACGACGTTCGGATAAGCCTGGATCAATGCATTCAGCGCCGGCAGCCGCGCCGCGGCGAGATGGAAGCTGGTGATGTAGCTCGCCGGATAGGCGTCCAGCATGCCGGGCGGCGCGATCACGAAAAAGTTGACGTTGAACGAATCCCAGTCGACGTCGCGCAGGCTGGTCACGCGCGCGCTCACCGGCTGCCCCGCAACGTCGAACGTCAGCTTGTCGCCAACGTTGATGCCCAGCGTTTGCGCAATGCCGGATTCCATCGAGAACTGCGGGCCGCCGCGGCCGCCGGGCTGCCACCAGTGTCCGGCGACGATGCGGTTGCCGGCCTGCATCGCGTCCGCCCATGACAGGTTGAATTCGCGATCAATCAGGTGTTGTGCCCGCTCGTCCGCATAGTCCGCGGAAGTGACCTGGCGGCCGTTGATCGCGGTCAGCCGCCCGCGCACCATCGGGTAAAAGGTGACGGCGCCCAGCCGGTGCGCGTTGAAAAACGCCTCGATCGGTTTCACCTGATCGGGCTGAACACCGATCAGAAACCGGTTCGGCGCATCCGCCGGCAGATTGTGCTGCCATGCCTGCATCAGGTCGCGGTAAACCAGCGTCATTAACAGAATCGCCATGATACCGACACTCAGCGCCACGGTCTGCATCAGTGTCGCCGCGCCGCGGCGGCGGATGCCGGCGATGCCATAGCGCATCGCGGTGAAGCGTCCGCTCGCGGTCAGCCGCGCCAGCGCGGCGACGGTCAGCGCTGCCAGCGCAGCGCCTGCCACCGCGACGCCGGCAAACCCGGCCAGCACATAGCCGCCCAGCTTCCAGTCGCCGGCCTGCCACAGCACCAGCGCGGCAATCAGTGCCACCGTCAGCGCATATCCCGCCACGCTTGTCGCTGCGGGTCGCACCGCATCACGCCGCAGCACGCGCAGCGGCGGCACGCTGCCCGCGCCGACCAGCGCCGGCAGCGCGAATGCCAGCAGCAGTGCCGTCCCGCTGATCATGCCCTGCGCCAGCGGCAGCCAGCCGGGCGCCGGCAACGCGGTTTTCACGATGGATGCCGCGAGCTGCGCCAGAGCGAGCTGCGCGGCGATGCCGATCACGCACCCTGCTGCACTGGCGAGCAGCCCGATTGCGAGCAGCTGCACGCCGTAGAGCGCGAACAGCCGGCGCCGGCTTGCCCCAACGCAGCGCATCACCGCGCCGGCGTCGAGATGGCGCTGCATGAAGCGCCGCACCGCAAGACCGATCGCCATCGCCGCCACCGCCATGCTGACCAGCGCCGCCAGCCCGAGGAAGCGTTCGGCACGCTGGAGCGCGTTCTGCGTGCCGCCGCGCTGGCCGTGCGTGCCCTCGATACGCTGGCCAGGCTGGCGGTGTGCGCCGGCCCAGCCACGGAATTGCGCGACCGCTGCAGCATTGCCGGCGACCAGCAGCTGATAGCGCGCGCGGGCGCCCGGCCCGGTCAATCCGGTTGCCGGCAGATCGGCACGGTTCATCAGCAGCCGCGGCCCGAGATTGACGATGCGGATCATCGCGTCCGGCTGCCGCGTGATGATGGCCGCGACGCTGAATCGCGCATCACCCAGCTCCAGCGTACTGCCGACCGTCAGTCCCAGGCGCGCCTGCAGATTGGAATCGATCCACACCGTGCCGCGCCGCGGCGCACCGCGCACGTTTCGTCCCGGCTGCTGCGCGGCCGTTGCGATCTGCACCGCGCCGCGCAGCGGATAGCCGTCGCCCACCGCCTTCACTTCGGCCAGCACGTTGTGGCCGCCGGCCAGTGCCATGCTCGGAAATTGCACCACACCGGCCGTCGCCAGCCCGAGCGCGCGTGCCGCGCGCCCTGCGCCCGCCGGCAGCGGCCGATCCCATGACAGCGCGAGATCGGCACCGAGCAACTGGCCCGCCTGCGCGTCGAGCGCGCGATTCACCCGGTTCGAAAAAAATCCGACCGCGGTGACACCGGCCACCGCCACCGCCAGCGCACCCGCGATCAGATACAGCTCGCCGGCGCGCCATTCGCGCCATAGCAGCCGCGATGCCAGCCGCAGGGTGGTGATCATGCCGGCCGATCGGCGTCCGCCAGTGCACCGGCACGCAGTTCGATGCGCCGGCCGCAGCGTTGCGACAGCACGGCATCGTGCGTCACCAGCAGCAGCGTCGCACCGTTTTCGCGATTGAGCTCGAACAGCAGATCAGCGATACGCTCGCCGCTTGCCGCATCGAGGCTGCCGGTCGGCTCGTCCGCCAGCAGCAATTGCGGACGCCCGGCGAATGCGCGCGCAATCGCGACGCGCTGCTGCTCACCGCCCGACAGACGGGACGGGTAGTGATGCATGCGCTCGCCGAGTCCGACACGCTGCAACACCGACTGCGCGGTGCGGCGCGCATCGTTGCGTCCCGCGAGCTCCAGCGGCAGCATCACGTTTTCGAGCGCCGTCAGCATCGGCAGCAGCTGAAACGACTGGAACACGAAGCCGAGCTTCTGTCCGCGCAATGCCGCGCGCGCGTCCTCGTCGAGCGTGAACAGGCTGACGCCGTCGATCCACACTTCACCGGCGCTCGGCACATCGAGACCGGCGATCAGGCCCAGCAGCGTCGATTTGCCGGAGCCGGAGACACCGGTAATCGCAACCGCCTCGCCGGCTGCCACGTCGAAGCTGACGTCATGCAGGATGGTGAGCAAGCCATCGCCGTTCGGCACTTGCCGGGTGAGCCGCGCCACCCGCACAATGGGCTGGGAAACCGAAGACCGGGACATGCTCGTGGAATAGGGTTCGTAAGATGATTATCGATTCACTGCTGCGGCATCATACGCGACGCTTCATCCGCCATGTCGTCGCCCTCTGCCTGTGGCTGCCGTTGGCCGCCGGCGCCGCGACCCTCATGGTCTATGGCGACAGCCTGTCCGCCGGATACGGTGTGCCGCAGGGTCAGGGCTGGGCGGCGCTGCTGCAACAGCGGCTGCAGCACGACGGCTACGATTATAAGGTAGTGAACCGCAGCATCAGTGGAGAAACGACGGCCGGCGGCAGGAGCCGCATTGCGGGCGTGCTGAAAAAGGACGACCCGGCACTGGTGATCATCGAGCTGGGTGCAAACGACGGTCTGCGCGGCCAGAGCATCACCGCGATGCGCGGTAACCTGGCCGCGATCATCGACGCCTGCCGCGCGCACGGCGCCGGCGTGCTGCTGGTCGGCATACGCCTGCCACCGAACTACGGCAAGCGCTACACCACGCAGTTTCATCAGGTCTTCGGCGAGCTGGCAAAACAATACCGGCTGCCGCTGGTACCGCTGCTGTTCGACGGCTTTGCCGGCCAATTACAGTATTTTCAGGCGGACGGAATGCATCCGAATGTGCGGGGTCAGCCACTGATGCTGGACAATGTATGGAAAGCGCTGCGGCCGATGCTGAAGAAGCAGGATTGAGGATCGAGTAAATAATGCGGCGCGGCGCGCCGGATACTATCCCTCAATCCTCAATCCCGTTTCCTCAATCCTGCCCTTACTCCACTTCCACCCGCGCCTCGCCCGCTTCCAGCCGGCCGATTTTTCTTGCATGCGCGAAGCCCTGTTCATGGAAGATACGCAGTACTTCGTCCGCCGCGTCCGGCGCGCACGCGATCAGCAGGCCGCCGCTGGTCTGCGGATCGCACAGCAGTTTGCGCTTCCAGTCGGGCGTGCCCCCTGGCAGCACTACTTCGTTCTGGTACGCATCCCAGTTGCGGCCGGCGGCGCCGGGGAAAAAACCGAGCTGTGCCAGCTCGCGCACTTCCGGCAGGATCGGCAGCGCACCGAAACGGATGTGCGCGGCGACACCGGAGCCGCGGCAGATTTCGAGCAGGTGGCCGACCAGGCCGAAACCGGTGATGTCGGTGATCGCGTGTACGCCGTCGATGTCGGCGAGCGCCGTTCCAGGCGTGTTGAGCCGGACGGCGCTGTCCACCATCGCGCTGTAGCCGGCATCGCTCAACTTGCCCTTCTTCAGCGCGGCGCCCATCACACCGATGCCGAGCGCCTTGCCCAGGATCAGCGCGTCGCCTGCCTGCGCGCGGTTGTTGCGCTTGACCTTATCCGGATGCACCAGTCCCAGCGCCACCAACCCGTAGAGCGGCTCCGGTGCGTCGATCGAATGGCCGCCGGCCAACGGAATCCCGGCCGTGGCACACACCGCCTGCCCGCCGTCGAGCACGCGCTTGATCACCGCGGCCGGCAGTTTCGCGACCGGCATCCCGACCAGCGCCAGCGCCATCACCGGGCGCGCGCCCATCGCATAGATGTCGGACAGTGCGTTTGCCGCCGCGATGCGGCCATAATCAAACGCGTCATCGACGATCGGGCTGAAGAAGTCGGTGGTCGCGACCAGCGCCTGTGCATCGTTCAGGCGATACACCGCGGCGTCGTCACTCGACTCATTACCGATCAGCAGATCGGGCCACAGCGCGGCGGCCGGAGACTTCGCAACAATTTCGCTCAGCAACGCTGGCGTAATTTTGCAGCCTCATCCGCCGCCGTGCGAAAATTGCGTCAGCTTGATCTGTTCAATCGTATTGGTTTCGCCCATTTCACTTCCATGCCGCCGAGAATTCCAGCCACGGTCACCGTAGCACAATTGCCCGAATTTGACGAGGTGATCGACGTGCGCTCGCCGTCCGAGTTCGCCGAGGATCACGTACCGGGCGCGCTCAGTTGCCCGGTGCTCGACGACGACGAACGCGCGCGCATCGGCACGCTGTACAAGCAGGTTTCGGCGTTTGCGGCGAAGAAGGCCGGCGCGGCACTGGTGTCACGCAACATCGCCCATCATCTGGAACATGCCCTGCGCGACAAGCCGCCGGCATGGCGGCCGCTGGTCTACTGCTGGCGCGGCGGCAACCGCAGCGGCGCGCTGGCGCACGTGCTGGCACAGATCGGCTGGCGCGCCGGCCAGCTCGACGGCGGCTATCGCGCCTACCGGCGCGCGGTGATCGATGATCTCGAACAGTTGCCGGCACGTTTTCGCTGGCGTGTCGTGTGCGGGCTCACCGGATCCGGTAAAAGCCGGCTGCTGCACGCACTCGCGGCGCATGGCGCGCAGGTGCTGGATCTCGAAGGCCACGCGGCGCACCGCGGCTCGGTGCTGGGTGATCTGCCGGATCGGCCGCAGCCGTCGCAGAAACGGTTCGAAAGCCTGCTGTGGAACGCGCTGCACGGTTTCGATCCGCAGCGCCCGGTGTACGTCGAATCCGAAAGCCGGAAGATCGGCACGCTGCGCGTGCCGCAGTCACTGATCGCCCGCATGTGGGACAGCGAATGCGTGAAGCTCGATGCCGGCGTCGCGACCCGCATCGCACTGCTGCGCGAAGAATATGCGCATTTCGCGGACGACGTCGCCGCCCTCGGCACCCAGCTCGATCGCCTGACCGCGCTTTACGGGCACGCGATGATCGACGAATGGAAGACGCTGGCACGCGGCGGCAACTGGGATGCATTGGTGGACGCCTTGCTGACCCGCCACTATGATCCCGCCTATACCCGCTCGACGCTCACCCATTATCCGGGGCTCGAGCACGCGCCGGTGCTGTTCGCCGACGGCACCGCAGCACATGTGTTCGAGCGTCTCGCCGACGCCTGTCTGGCGGCGGAAGCAACACCACCGCGTGCTATACTTCCGGCCGTTTGAAAACAAGAACATCCGCTCCGATGACCTTTCCGGCGGTGCTGCAACCGCGCCATGTTGCATGGCTGCTGCTGGCGCTCATTGTGATCTGGTTCGGCAATCTCGAATACCGCAAGCTGATCAAGCCCGACGAAGGCCGCTACGCCGAAATCCCGCGTGAAATGGTGGTCAGCGGCAACTGGGTGACACCACGGCTGAACGGCATCAAGTACTTCGAGAAACCGCCGCTGCAGTACTGGGCGACCGCTGTCGCCTACGAAGTGTTCGGCCAGCACCAGTGGACCGCGCGGCTGTGGCCGGCGCTGACCGGTCTGCTCGGCATTTTCGGTGCCTGGCTTGCGGGCCTGCTGCTGTTCGGCCCGCTCGCCGGCTTCTATGCGGCGGTGGTGCTCGGCAGCAGCCTGATCTACGTGTTCATCGCCCACATCAATACGCTCGACATGGGCGTGTCGTTTTTCATGGGCGCAGTGCTGTGGGCATTCCTGCTGGCGCAGCGCGACGACGCCCCCCCGGCGGCGACGCGGCTGTGGATGCACGTCGCGTGGGCGGCGATGGCGCTGGCGATGCTGTCGAAGGGTTTGATCGGCATCGCACTGCCGGGCGCGGTGCTGGTGCTCTATTCGCTGATCGAACGCGACTGGGCATTGTGGAAGCGACTGCACCTGACGACCGGCCTGATCCTGTTCGTCGTGATCACCGCACCGTGGTTCGTGCTGGTACAGCTGAAGAACCCGGAGTTCTCGCAATTCTTTTTTGTGCACGAGCATTTCAAACGCTTTCTGACACCGGTCGCGCACCGCACCCAGCCGTGGTGGTATTTCTTCCCGATCCTGTTCGCCGGCCTGGTGCCGTGGCTGATCACGTTTTTCGATGCGCTGCCGCGCGCCTGGCGCGGCGATGCGTCGGCCGCGCGCTTCCGGCCATTGCGGCTGTGCCTGATCTGGGCGGTATTCATTTACGTGTTCTTCACGCTGTCCGATTCGAAACTGCCGTCGTACATCCTGCCAATCTGGCCGGCGCTGGCACTGATCATCGGCTGGCGGCTGAGTCGCATTTCCGGCCGCGCGCTGTCTTGGCACACCGCCATTTTCATCGTGATCGGCATCGCATTGATGGTGGCGGCGCCGCTGGCGCCGCGCTTTGCCAGTGCCCACGTACCACGCGCGCTGTTCGTCGACTACGTGCCGTGGCTGCTGGCGGCCGGTGCGGTGCTCGCCGCCGGCAGCGCGATCGCCTGCATCCTCAGCCGCCACCAGCATTTCACTGCCGCGGTAACGGTGTTCGCATTTGGCGGGCTGCTCTTCACCCAGCTGCTGCTGACCGGCCACAACAGCTTCGCACCCACCAGCTCGACTTACGCGATCGCGCAGAAAATCAAGCCGTACCTGCGCCCCGGCGCGCCGTTCTACAGTGTCGGCACCTATTACCAGACGCTCGACTTCTATATCAAGCGCACGGTCACGGTGGTGGCATTCCGCGACGAGCTGTCATTCGGGCTCGATCAGGAACCGCAGCTCGGCATCCCCGACTATGCTACATTTGAGCGCCTGTGGCGCAAAACGCCTTACGCGCTGGCGATCATGACGCCGGAAACCTACGGGAAAATGGAGCAGGCGCGCCTGCCGATGCAGGTCATTGCGCGCGATACGCGCCGCGTGGTGGTGCGCACGCCGCCGTCCGCGGGAAAAGAGGGGGATGCCACACAATGATGGAAGCACGATGAACCTGTTCAGTTTCGGACTGGTGCTGACCGGCGTGCTGCTGAATGCCGTGGCGCAGCTGCTGCTGAAGGCCGGCACCAACGTGCTGGGCGTGATTCGTTTCGACAGCGGCAACATCGCCACGCTGGGATTTCGGATCGCAACCGAGCCGCACATCATCGGCGGATTGTGCTGCTACGTTGTCAGTGTCGTGGTATGGATCATGGCGCTGTCACGGGTGCAGGTCAGCATCGCCTATCCGATGCTGTCGATCGGCTATGTCGTCAACGCGATCGCGGCCTGGTACCTGTTCGGCGAAGCCGTCACGCTCACCCGGCTGGCCGGCATCGGCATCATCATTGTGGGCGTGTTCATTGTTGCGCGGAGTTGACAAGACAAATGAAAGCCGCAACCGCAACTCGTTTCTCCCCTCCTTATAGAGGAGGGGTAGCGCCTCGGAGCGTCGGCCGAGGGGCCCCGCAGGGGATCGGCCAGTGCAGAGGCGCAACGACCGCGCCACGAGGCGCCACACCCCGCTCCAGGGTCGCACCCGCTTTGCGGGCGCCTGCTCCACCTTTCGCGGTCGTTCTCGCGAAGGCGGGCGGGGTGGTGGGCGGTGCCGGGCGAAGCCGTGTGACCACCCCTTCCGCTACGCTCCCTCCCCTCCTCATTCGAGGAGGGGAAAACGTAACGATTTCGCTTGCATATCGTGTTCACTGACGCACCGGCCATGAGCTTTCTTCCTTTTGCCCAGCCGACAATCGACGAGGACATGGTATCCGCCGTCGCCGACGTGCTGCGCTCGCGCTGGATCGCGAGCGGTCCCAACGTGCTCGAATTCGAACGCTCGCTGAGTGATTATTTCGGCGGCCGGCCGACGCGCGTCGTGACGTCGGCCACCGCCGCGATCGAGCTGGCGCTGCAGATCGCCGGCGTGGCACCGGGTGATGAGGTCATCACGTCGGCACAGAGCTTCTTCACGGTGCCGAACATGATCCTCCGCGCCGGCGCGCGGCCGGTGTTCGTCGATTGCGACCTGGTCACGCGCAACATCGATCTGGCGCAGGTCGAGCAGGCGATCACGCCACGAACGAAGGCCGTCATCCCGACCCATTTTCCCGGCTCGCTGATCGACCTGGACGCACTTTACGCACTGGCACGCCGCCACGGCGTGCGTGTGATCGAAGACGCCGCGCTGGTGATGGGCTCGCGCTGGAACGGCCGTCCGGTCGGCAGCTTCGGCGACCTGGCAACGTTCAGTTTCCATCCGAACAAGAACATCACGACGATCGAGGGCGGCGCACTGGCGGTCAACGACGAACGCGAGGCAAAACTCGTCGAAAAGCTGCGCTTTCACGGTATCGTGCGCGCCGCCGACGGCACGCGCGACGTCGAGTGCGCCGGCGGCAAGTTCAACCTGTCCGATGTCAGCGCCCGCCTCGGTCTGGCGCAGTTCGCGCGCCTTGACGACTTCCTG
>DASSON010000040.1:0-3944 GCA_035700525.1 Burkholderiales bacterium | reverse complement strand
TCGCGATGAGCGACGACGTCAAGCGGCGCGTCGATGCGCTGTGGCAGCAGCTCGGCTTGTGACGCGTGTGCTGCCCGGCGTTGCGCATGCGTTTCGAAGCCTGTTGTTGAAACTCGGCAGCATGTTCGAAACCCGTTGGGCCGGAATGGGTTGCAGCCCCACCGGAGAGCGGACAACCGGATCCGGCACGCGCGATTGCAACCTCAGGTCATTCATCCGACCGTGCGGCGCCATTTGATGCAGCGTCTCCATCTTGCGGAACCGCTGGTGATGCTGGCGACTGTGCTGCAGTGGCTGGTGCTGTCGATTTTCACCGGTGCCATCATCGGCGTCGGCTGCAGCATTTTTCTACGGTTGCTGTTCGCCACTGCCGGGCGCGCGTATGCGGCGCCGTTGTGGGCGCAGATGAGCCTGTTGTTGATCGGCGGGCTCGCCAACGGCCTGCTGCTGCACTATGGCTATCGTTTGAACCGGAGCGGGTTCAGGGATTCACCGATCGCCGCAATCAACCAGCAGCACGGAAAAATGCCGTTCCGCACGATGTGGATCAAACCGCTGGCGGCGCTGATCACGCTGGGCTGTGGCGGTTCGGCGGGCAAGGAAGGGCCATGCTCGCATATCGGCGCCAGCATTGCGGCGGCCGTGGGGCAGATGCTTCACCTCAATCGGGAGCTGCGCAAGCGCCTGCTCGCATGCGGCGTCAGCGCAGGCTTTGCCAGCGTGTTCGGTACCCCGATCGCAGGGGCGATCTACGGCGTGGAGATGCTGGCGATCGGCCGCATTCGCCACGATTTCCTGTTTCCCGGCATCGTCGCCGGTGTCACCGCGTTCCAGGTGAGCGAGGCGCTCGGCGTGCCCTATCCGGTCTATCACGTCTCCTTTGTCGGCAAGTTCACCGAGCTGCTGTTCCTGAAGACCGTGCTGATCGGCATCCTGTGCGGCGCGGCCGCCTGGGTGTTCGTGGAGCTGCTGCAGTTGGTGAAGCGTCTGTTCGAGAGTCTGCGGCGTCGCTGTTCGCTTTGGCCGCCGCTGCTGCCGCTGCTGGGCGCCGCGCTGCTGTCGGTTCTGATTCTCATCATTCCGACGGATTATCTTGGGCTGAGCCTGCCGCTGCTGGACGACGCGTTGCACGGGCAGCCGATGCCGTACCTGGGATTTCTGTGGAAGGCATTGCTGGTCGCGATCACGCTGGGGTCCGGCTTCTATGGCGGCATCGTGACGCCGCAGTTCGTGATCGGTGCGGTGCTGGGCGGCGCCTTTGCGCACCTGTTCGGACTGGCGCCGGCGACAGGCGCGGCGGTAGGCCTGGTGGCGGTGGTGGCGTCGGCTTCCAATGCGCCAATCGCGGCAATTCTGATGGGTGTGGAACTGTTCGGCGCCGATTCGACTTTGTATGTTGCGGGCGCCTGCGTTGCTGCGTACCTCGTTGTCGGTCACCGCAGCGTTTATCCCGCGCAACAGGTCGCTTTCAGCAAATCGTCCTGGCTCGTTGCCCGCCCCGATCTGCCCGTCGGCGAGGAAAAGGTGCGCCTGTCCTACGGCCTGTTGCGTTGGTGGAGTGATCACAGGCGGAAAGCCACCCTTGCCAGTGATCGGAGCAGAACGAACCGCACGAGCGACGCCACGCAGAGTACCGGTGGCCGGTCGGCCACGGCGGCCGGCGTGGCGCCCTGTGACCGGCACCGCGGCGTCTAGCCGTCCTTCCGTGATACTTCCTGATCCGGCTCCTCGCCGGGGCAGGGAAACGGTTCATTCCATCAAGCCCCCTTCCCGGAGCCGCGCTGCCGGTTCGTGTGACCAGTGATTGCGATGCTTAACTTGACGGGAAGCAGGCATCCACCTTACGCTGTACGCCAATAGAGAACAGCGTTCGTCAATGGTTAACAACCCGGATCCGCCGTCGACCGAGCCGCGCAAGCTGCTGCGCTCGATCAACCACGCGTTCGACGTATTCGAATATCTTGCCGGCAACGCGGACGGTGTGGGCATCAGCGACATCGCGCGCGCGTTGGGCCTTAGCAAGGCGGCGGTGCACGGCATCGTCGCCAACCTCGAGGCGCGTCACTATCTCGAGAAGGTTCCGGATACCGCGCGCGTGCGGCTCGGCCACAAGCTGTGGGAGCTCGGCACGCTGGCGGGCGAGCATATCGAGCTGCGCGCGATCGCGCGTCCGCAACTGACGGCATTGACCGCGGCGAGCGGCGAAAGCTCGCATCTTGCCGAGTACGACAATGGCGAAGTGCTGTACCTCGACAAGGTGGTGTCATCGAATCCGGTGCAGGCGTTCAACAAGGTCGGTGGCCGTTGTCCCGCGTATTGCGTGGCAACCGGCAAGGCGTTGCTGGCGTTTCAGGAGCCGGCCGTGATCGATGCGCTGCTGGCGGCGCCGCTGGCGCGCTACACGCGCCACACGGTCACCGCCCCTGCGCAACTGCGGCGCCAGCTGGCGCAGATCCGGCGTCGCGACTATGCGGTCAACCGCGGCGAATACCGTGGCGAAATCGTCGGTGTCGCGGCGCCGGTGCGCGACCGCTCGGGGCACGTGATCGCGGCGATCAGCATCTCGGGGCCGGCGTACCGTTTCAGCGTGGCGCAGGCCGAAGGCTATGCGCCGCAGATGATCGCTGCGGCGACAGAGATTTCGCGTCGCCTCGGCTATCAGCCGCAATCGCCGCGGCGTGCGGCGGGAGCGCAATGATGCTGGTGCCCGAACTGCTTTCCGGCAACCGCAGCGCGCAGCCTGCGATCATCTTCGACGACCGGCGCATTTCGTACGCCGAGCTCGATGATGAAGCGAATCGCTTTGCGAATTTTTTCCGTTCACTGAACATCGGGCCGGGCGAGCGCATCAGCTTCCTGATGGGCAACGAGCCGGCAGTGGTCGCCGCGTATTTTGGCGCGTTCAAGGTCGGGGTGATCGCGAATCCGATCAACAACCGGCTCACCGGCGAGGAGATTGCGTACATCCTCGATCATGCCGGCAGCCGGCTGGTCGTCACCACGCCCGAATATCATGACGCGCTGGCGGCGGCGCTGCGCGGGATGGCGACGCAGCCGCCGGTACTGTGCCTGGGAGCGGTGCCGGCGAACAGTCCGCTCACGTTCGTCAATGCCGCGGACCTCGCGCGCCAGCCGGTGACGCCGCCCGCGACCGCCGGCATTACGCCGCAGCATGAAGTGCTGCTGATCTACACCTCCGGCACCACCGGCCGGCCGAAAGGCGTGCTGCTCACGCATGTGAACGTGCTCGCCGACGGTCGCGCGCTGGCGCAGGGATTCGGACTGACGCCGGCGCATACCACGCTGTGTCTGATGCCGCTGTTTCACTGCAACGCACTGATCGTCAGCCATGTGTCGAGCTTCATTGCCGGCGCGACGGTGGTGCTGGAACGCCGCTTTTCGGCGTCGCGGCACTGGGACCTGGTCGAGCGTTACCACGTCAACAGTTTCAGCGCGCCGCCGACGGTGCTGGCGATCCTGCTCGAGCGTGAGCACGAAGTGCGCGGCCGTCGATTGCCCCTCGAGTACGTGAAAGTCGGGTCGGCGCCGCTTACCATCGAGCTTGCCGAGCGTTTCGAAGCACGCTTCGGCAGGAACCTGCTGGTCGAGGGCTGGGGCCTTACCGAGACGACCGCGACCAACACGCTCAATCCGTTGACGATCGGACAGCCGCGCCGCATCGGCTCGGTCGGCGCCGCGCTGCCGGGCCATGAAATCCGCGTTGTCGATAACGACAATCATGTGCTCGACGGCGACGTGGTTGGCGAACTGGTGATCCGCGGACCGACGCTGATGAAGGGCTATTTCCGCGACGCGGACGCGACGGCGAAAGCGCTCGCCGGCGGCTGGCTCCATACCGGCGACCTCGGCCGCATCGACGATGCCGGTTACGTTTACCTGGTCGGACGCAAGAAGGAAATGATCATACGCGGCGGTGAAAACAT
>DASSON010000039.1:0-3481 GCA_035700525.1 Burkholderiales bacterium | reverse complement strand
CGCGCTTTACATCGGTCCCACTTACAAGGACGTGATCAGTTTCGGCATCCTGGTGCTGGTGCTGATTCTGCGGCCGTCCGGCCTGCTGGGGAGAACGACATGAAACCCGGTGTCGACAACAGGGCGGCTGAAGAACCGGCGGGCGCGAACGGCGTAACGTCCGGCCGCCCCCGGCGCGGCACGAAGCGCGTCCTGTGGGGGATAGTGCTGGTGATCATCCTGGCGGTGCTGGCCGCGGTGCCGTGGATGGGATCGCCGGTAATCGTGCAGTTCGGCATCAGCGTGCTGATCATGGCGACGCTGGCGCAGGGCTGGAACATCATCGGCGGCTATACCGGTTATCCATCGTTCGGCAACTCCGTGTTTTTCGGGCTCGGCGCGTATGGCGTCGGCATCGCGATGGTGACCTATGGCCAGCCATTCTGGATCGGCATGCTGCTGGGGCTGGCGCTGGGCGTGGCTTTCGCGCTGGCGCTCGGGATGCCGGTGCTGCGGCTCAAGGGCCATTACTTCGCGATCGCGACGCTGGGATTGGCGCAAGTGATGACGGCGATCGTTTCCAACATCGGCATCGCCGGCCAGAACATCGGGCTGGTACTGCCGCTGCTCAAGAGCGAAGTGCTGTTCTACGAACTGGCGCTGGGCCTGATGGTGCTGGCGACGTTGACGGTGTACTGGCTGTCGCGCAGTCGCTTTGGCTTCGGACTGATCGCGATCCGCGAAAACGAGGAAGGCGCGAAGGTGATGGGCGTCAACACCACGCTCTACAAGGTGCTCGCTTTCGCGCTGTCCGCGGCGTTCACGGCGCTGGCGGGCGGCATCTACGCCTACTACATTACTTTTATCGATCCGGTCGGCGTGTTCGATATTTCGCTCAACGTCAAGATGATCATCATGGCGATTTTCGGCGGGCCGGGCAGCGTTTTCGGACCGGTGGCCGGTGCCTTCATCCTGTCCGCCATTTCCGAAGTGCTGGCAACGCGCGTGACCAGCGTGGCCGCGATGTTCTTTGGTATCGTGATCGTGGTCGCGGTGATCTTCATGCCGCGCGGCATTGCCGACGTGATCCAGAATTTCAAGCGCACCGGCTGGCGCTACTTCAGCGAAAACGTCCGCACGCACCGGTTGTAGCCGCATGGAAAACATTCTCGAAGTCAGCAACCTGACGAAGCGCTTCCACGGTCTGGTGGCAGTGAACGACGTCAGCTTCGATCTGAAGCGCGGCGAGATCCTGGGGCTGATCGGACCCAACGGCGCCGGCAAGACGACGCTGGTAAGCCTGATCAATGGCACGCTCGACCCGACCGCGGGCGACCTGGTGTTCGAAGGCCGCTCGATCCGCGGCATCCCGGCGTTCCGCCGTGCGCATCTTGGAATCGGCCGCACCTTCCAGGTGATGAAGCCGTTTCCCGGCCTGAGCGTGCTGGAGAACGTGACGGTGGGCGCGCTGTTCGGCAAGGAGGGCGGCGAGCGCAATATCCGGCGCGCACGCGAACAGGCGCGCGAGTGCCTGCAGTTCGTCGGCCTCGGCAAGCGTATCGACCAGCGCGCCGACGCGCTCGGCGGCCCCGACCGCAAGCGGCTGGAACTGGCGAAGGCGCTGGCGATGAAACCGCGGCTGCTGTTGTGCGACGAGGTGATGGCGGGACTCAACAGTGTCGAAATCGAAGAAGTGATCGAGGACATCAAGAAAGTGCGCGATCAGGGCATCAGCATCCTCGTGATCGAGCACGTGATGAAGGCGATCCAGAGCCTGTCGGACCGGCTGTTCGTGTTGCATCACGGCGAGAAGATCGCCGATGGCGCGCCGCATGACGTGCTGAACGATCCGCGCGTGGTCGAGGCCTACCTGGGGCAGAAGCGGGCATGAGCGACGTGCTGCTGAACGTGCGCGGACTGACCGCCGGCTACGGTGAAATGACGGTGCTGCGCGAGATCGCGATCAACATCCGGCCGGCGGAGATTGTGGCGATGGTCGGCAGCAACGGCGCCGGCAAGACCACCATGCTGCGCGCACTATCGCAACTGATTTCATGGAAAGGCGAAGTCGAATTCGACGGCAAGCCGCTGCAAGGTCTGACCCCCGATGAAGTGTTCGGCATGGGCATGGTGCAGGTACCGGAAGGGCGGCAGCTGTTCGATCATATGTCGGTCGAGGAAAATCTGCTGATGGGCGCCTACCGGCGCAGCGACAAGGCCGGAATCAGCGACAGCCTGGACCGCAATTACCAGCTCTTCCCGAAGCTTGCCGAGCGCCGCCGTCAACTCGCCGGCAGCATGTCCGGCGGCGAACAGCAGATGTGCGCGATGGCGCGCGCGCTGATGGCGGCGCCGCGCCTGATGATGGTCGACGAAATGAGTCTCGGGCTGGCGCCGGTGATCGTCGATCTGCTGCTCAACGTGATGACCGAAATCCGCAAGCAGGGCGTCACGGTGTTGCTGGTCGAGCAGGACGTTTTCTCGGCGCTGCACGTCGCCGACCGCGGCTACGTGATGGAAACCGGCGAGATCGTGCGCGAAGGCGCGGCCAAGGAGCTTGCGGACGATCCGGAAGTGCGGCGGGCGTATCTCGGGCTGTAACGGCGTTTTGGTAGTCGGTTCGGGAAACGGCCGTCGAATTTTTCAAGCGCAGCTCAACCACCCCGTCCGCTTCGCGTCCACCCCTCCTCATCTGAGGAGGGGAAAAGTCTACTCGCAGTGCATGACAAACGAATTCTCCCCGCCTTGTCGAGGCGGGGAGCCCGCGAAGGCGGGCGGGGGCGGTGGGCGGCGCATGGAGAAATCGACGTTCCGTTCATCGGCACGATCGAAGTTACAAGCTGGTGGCGGTGTTCGACGAGGTCACCGAACCGACGCCGCCGCGCGCCGGTCAACCACCGACTTGCCGATAGGTGCCAGCGCAATCACCGCCAGCTTCAGATGCTGGATGCCGAACGGAATGCCGATCAGTGTGATGAAGCACGCGAACGCCGCGACGACGTGAGCGATGGCCAGCCAGATGCCGGCAAGCAGAAACCAGATGACGTTGCCGATCACGCCGAGCATGCCGGTGCCGACATCGTCACGGCCGGTCACGGAGCGGCGATCGACGACGTCGCGTCCGAACGGCCAGAATGCGAGCTTGCCGATGACGAAACAGGCGCGGCCCCACGGGATGCCGATGACGGTGATGAACATGATCACACCCGCCAGCCACCAGCCGAGCCCCATGATCACGCCGCCAAGAATGAACCACAACACGTTACCGATCGTCGTCATTGAAGCGTTGCTCCGGTCTGTTGCACGCGTTCCCACACCTGCCAGCGCTCGCGGCCGGCGAATATCGGAATCGAATCGGTTGCTGCGGCGTCGATGAGGTTGCGGAAGTACCGCGACAGCAGCCGCTGCAACTGCTCGGCCGACACTCCGAACGGCGGCCCGCCGGGATGATCATCGAAGTAGAAATAGCCGATCAGCCGGCCGCCCGGCGGTATCAGTTCCG
>DASSON010000038.1:0-7606 GCA_035700525.1 Burkholderiales bacterium | reverse complement strand
ATCTTGGCCATGATGTTGTTGTTCGGATCGGCGTACGGCGTGACGTCCATCTTGATGCCGTAGTCCTTGTAGGTGACGGTCGCCGGACTGAGGCCGGACGCCGGCGTCACGATCGGCACCTGGCCGCCGGCCAGGAACTTGGCGTCACCGCCGCTGCGGGTCGACAGCTCCGGCGTCGCGAGAATATAGGCATCGCCGTTCTGCAGCGCGAGATTGATCTTCGACGTGATGGTGGTCGCGATGCCGAGATAGCCGCGCGGCGGGCTGACGCGCGACGGCAGGCCGGTCTGGAACGCGGGATCGTTCGGCGTCACCCGGAACAGGCTGTTCGAAATCAGGTCACCGGCCAGTCCGCCCGCCGGCCCGTTGATCGACTGCTGCCAGTCGATGCCGAGATTTTCCATCGCCGTTTTCTTGAATTCGAGGATCTGCACTTTCATGTAGATCATCTTCTTCATCGTCACTTCTTCCTGGCGCGCCAGATTGACGGCGTGGAACAGCGACGCCGCCTTGTCGATGCGCTTCAGGTCGTCCTTGCTGGCAGTGCCGCTGACCATCACGTTGTCGCCGACGCGATCGACGTGAATGCCGGGGAAGCTCTTCAGCAGTTCCGCCAGCTGACTGTAGGCAAAGGCAACGTCGCGCGACGTGATGTGCACGTGATAGCGGCTGCGCGCGCCGCTCTTGGTCCAGATCACGAGGCTGGTGTCGCCGGCGCCTTCCGCCAGCAGCAGCAGCCCCTTGTCCAGCACCGTAGTGGTCAGCAGCTTGCCGTTGCCGACCGCGACCCGTTCAATATGCTGTACCGGTATCGTGCGTACCTCCCCCGAGTACATGTCGATGCGCACGGTCTTCTGATCGGCCTGCGCAACCAGCGGCAGCAGGCAAAACACGGCCAGAAGCAAGACATTCCACACTCGATTCATATTAGTCATCTTGTTATTCCCATCCTGCGTTACTGTTTCTGCGGAGTTGCGGACGTCGGCATCGGGATGCCCGGGTACAGCATCTGCGGCTGCTGCGGCGCCTGCGGGGCGCCGGACTGTGACGCCGGTGCCGCCGTTCCGGCGCCGCCATTCGATCGCATCGCCTGCAACGCCGACAATGCGACGCTGAGCGGCGTGCTGACGCCGCCACCGCCGGTGCTGCTGCCGCCGATGATGTACTGAACCGTATGGGTCGGTCCTTCGGCATCCGATATCAGCGTCCTGGAATTGATCGGCTCCAGTTTTGCCACTTGCCCGTCGTTCCCGGCACGCAGTACCGCGCGCAACCGACCCAGCTGCTGCGCCAGCGCCAGCCGCGCCGCCTGTTCCGGCGTGACTTCAAATGTCATGTTGGTGTACTGGAGGGTGGACGGCATGCCCGGCATGTTGGCCGTCTTGGGCGCCGCATTGTGCGTGCTCTGTCCGACCGCCATCACCTTCAGCTTCTGCAACAGCAGCACGATCTGCTGGCTGCTCGCGTCCTTCGGGTCGGGCATGATCAGGAACAGATCCACCAGGTTTCCGGGGCGGATCATGTTTGCGACCGAATTCACCTCGTTCACGTCCACCGTGATCGCACGCGTGCCGTCCGCGATCAGTTCCGAAAAATCCTTGACCTTTTTATGAACGTCTTCCTCGCGCAGCGGCCGCCCGCGCAGCACGTCGTCCAGCAGCTTGCTGCCCTCGTAGGACTTGAACTGGTCGGGCGTGATCGTTCCCGGATAGACCAGGTCGGCCGGGACGTTGCGCGCCGCCACCAGGTTCGACGTGAGCGGTGTGCCCTGCGGCAGATTTTTGACCGGCACCACCACCGCGACCGTCGGTCCGCCCTTGTTGCGTGCCGCCAGTGATTGTTCGATCGAGCGCTCCCGCGCCTTGATGTATTGAGTGGCGAGCCAGGCCGCCACCAGTCCGAGAATGAGCGCAACGGCCAGCGTGCCCCAGGTTCGGTTGATGCGCAGCCGCGGAAAGCGCAGTGCCATGATGTTGTTCCCCGTTTATGTTTAAGATTTGTTGGTCAAGGCAGATTCAGCGTATTGGAAAGCGAAATCGCGTGCGCGTAGGCACCGAAAAAACTCTTGAAGGCCTGGATCACCTGGTCGATCGGCGAACTGGGATCGCTGTTGCTCGCGATCATCAGCACCATGATCGAAAACGCCACGACGACCAGGTATTCGACGATGGCCTGGCCTTTGTGACGCCCGGTACATATGCCGTACCGCCAGCGGCCCGTAACGTTTTTTCTCATCCGTTTTTCCTTTTTATGGATTTTCAACGATCGTCGCCAGCACCATGGTGCCCTCCAGCGCCGGCGTGATCGTGATGTTCGCCTCGCGCCTGCCCTGCCTGAGCACCATCACGTAAGCCGTGCCCTTGCCGGTATCGACCCCTCGGTCCATTACCGGCGTCCAGCCGCCGCGTCCCAGCGCATCACGATAGAATTTCAGATTCACCAGCGGTGAAAAGGCATTGGTCAGCACCAGCGTGCGGGCGGTCTTCGGGCCGTCGTAATGGTCGATGTCGTCCACCACATCGGTGCCGCTCATCGCCGGAAATCCCGCGCCCGGCGTCGACTGGCTGCTGCCGCTGGGCGGACTGCTGATGCCCAGCAGCGCCACCGTGTCGCCGTTTTCCACCTTCGCCTGCACGGTATAGAAACAGTCGCCGAGCACGGTCGCGATCGCCTGCCAGTCACCCACCGTGTATTCGTGATAGCGCTGCGGCTCCGGTCCCCAGCGGTTCTTGTAGAAATCGATCACCTGCTGCGGCGAGTCGTCGGTGACGAGGCGCTTGATCTGCATCGGCACACCATTCAGTCGCATGTCGGGCGCGACCCATTCGGCTTTGCCGCGCAGCGGCAGCTGAAACGGCGGGCAGGTCATGCCGCTGTCGCCGGCCCATGCCGGTACCGCCGCCGGCAGCGTCGCCAGCGACAGCATCGCCGCCCATCGCACGCCGACGGATGCGCGGCGCCGCCACGCGCTTGCCGGTGCGATGATTCGCGACAGAAAATCGTGGCCGCTCATCATGAGCCCCCGAGCCGGTCGGGCGGCACGATGTCAGGCTCGATCTTGCCGAATTCGATCGTCCCCAGCTCCGGCGCGACGACGGACATCACGTCGAGCAACGCCTTGACCGCGACGTTGTCCAGGATCGACGTCGGCAGCAGGCCCTGTACCTGCTTTTTCACCATGTCCGGACCGTTGGCGTTCCACGCGTTCGCCAGGATCACGTCCTTGTCGGTGAACGTGAGGCCGAAATTGTCGAAGGTCTGCAGATTGCTGGTATCACCCAGCGGCGCACCAAAGCCCTGGACGTTGACCGCCGACAGCGTCGCGGTGCCGCTATAGAGCCCGTCCATTTCGAGCGTGAACGGTCCGATCGCGTCGAGCACGTCGACCGCAAAGCCGAGCAGATCGTTTGCGGTACCCGGCGATTTGCCGTTGCTGATGTCGCCATCCCAGCTTTGCAGCATCGAGTTGCCGACGCGATCCTTCCACAGCACGGGGTCGGTGAACTTGTCCTGCATCTGCTGCTGGATCGTCTCGGTGGTCCGGACGTTCGACTCCCAGTCCACGCTGGAATCGTCGCCGCCGTACCACACCGTGCGCTCCCATGCCGTATAGCGCGCGGCCTGAACCGTCGCCGCCTTCATATCGATGAACTTGCCGAGTATCGGGATCAGCAGAAACACCGGGATCAGGAACAGCGCGGCGCCGATCACGAACTCGGTCATCGCCTGGCCGCGTGACAGACGGCACGTTCCGCGGCGCGCTACCACAGACTTTCTCCGAGGATCGATGCCCCCTGCTCGATCACGCTGTTGGGCAGCAGATGTACTTGCCAGTACGGGTTGTAGAGACTCCCATATTCGGTCTTGCCATCGGAACGGGGCCACAGATCCGTCGGCCGCGAGAAATAGGCGCCGGCCTTCGACAGCGCCCGCAGCTGGTTCTGCTCCGTGTCGTCCGGCAGATAAAGATCACCGCCGCCGGTTCCAACGTTGAGCGGCGCCTGATTACTGGTCGGGATCTTGCTCGAATCCTTCTTCACTTCGATCACGAGACCCGGCGCATCAAAATCTTCATGGCCAGAACCGCTCTTGCGATCGCTGACATCCATGTACTTCTTCAGCCCGGCGTTGGTATCGAGCCCCTTGCCCGGGCCTTCGGCCAGCTGGATCGCCGCCGGGACCGCGGTGAACGGATTCACATAGGCGCCACCGTAGGCCTCGACGGCGTTATGGTTGAAATTATTTTGCGGTTGAAGATTTGCCGACGAACCACTGTAGGCCTGTGCGGCGCCGTGGCCCATCGGCAGGATGAGCGGGATCGGGATCGGAACCGGAACGCCGAAAACCGGAATCCAGATCATGACTATGACGAACAGGCCGGTCGCATCGAGCGCGGTCCACGCCTTCTTGTTCAGGTTGCCGCCGGTCTTCAGCTCGGTGCCGCCGCTATGATAAGCGAGCATCAGCATCGTGCCTTCGTTGTACGGTATCAGCCGGGTAGGGTCGATAAGCGACGGCGTTATCCACGGATAGCTGCGGAATTTCGCGAACTCGTCGTTCGACGCGAACTGGGTGACGTTTGCGAAACGGTCGCTGGAACCGCCCTGTACACTGTCGGCGCTGCCGGTGGTGCCGGTCAGCGTCGGATCGAAGCGTTTCGTGAACTTGTACCAGTCGGCCGCATGCAGTGCTGCGAATGCGACTTCGGCCGGCGACAGACTGACTTCGGCATCCGGATCGTTGGCCTTGACGACATCATTGACCGTCTGCACCAGATTCACCACGGTCGCCAGATGATAGGCATACGAGCCGTCGGACAGTGCGTCGATCAGATAATCCAGCCCCTTGACCATCAAGGGCGCCACCTTGTCCATCACGTTCTGTAAGCTCTTCGCGACCTTGCCGAGCACCTTGAACGGCACGCTCCACATCGCACCCAGTGGTGACAGCTTCGCGAATATCCGCGGAATCGCCGAAAACTCACCGTTGAAACTGTTGTTGTAATTGCGCGCCCAGGAAGTGAGGCCGACGATCTGCGACACCGCGACCTGGTTCGCGACCATCGCGCGGTTGGCGTAGGCGGAGAAGTTATAGTCGCGCGCCTCGGTCAGCGCACCACTGTAGGCCGCGGCGTCGGCCGTGTTCTGCAGCTTCATCTTGGAGGTGGCAAGCTGGCCGACGCTGTACATCGTGACCAGCGACAGCAACACGACGGCCAGCATCACCGTAATGAAGATGAGCGCCTGACCCCGTTGTTTGCGCGATGCCAAAGGCTTGCGCGGCATGACCCTCCCTCACGCCAGCTGCGGAGCGGCCGCCAGGCCGCTCCGTGAACCGTCAACCTGCCGTCGGATTACTTCTGGATGTCGTTGTTGTACTTGCCCATCGTCTTGTCCTGGGTGGACTCGCTCGTCGCCTGCTGGGCCGCGCTCTGCGCGTTGCTGATATTCGACGAAGCGCTCTTGCCCGCGAGCTCGTTCGCCATGCCGGCGGTCTGGCTGCGCACGGTCTTGCCGAAGTAGCTGTAAACGCCGATCGCGGCGATCGCGATCAGCGCGACGATGATGATGTATTCGGTCATGCCCTGACCGGATTGACGGGACTTGATGCGGGAAACGGTGCGGCTGATGGCAGTTCTGACGGTCTGCATGGCACTACCCTCCACTTCTTTTATGACGTTGTGATGATGGACCCCCCCGGCGGCCGACAGAGCCATTCCGGTACCCGTAGGATGCTATCATATTCCCCTCTGGGGCGGCGTGAATTTTTACCGTTTTCAGCGATAAATTGTGCGCCTGCAAGCGCCGCGTGATCGCAGTGCAACACCAGCGCTTCCGGTGCGCGGCAAGCTGCCGCCTGACGAGTTGCCATCCGCTTGCGCGAACGGCTCGGCCAAGGTCAGAACTTGCTGGACGCAGCTTCCTTGCGCTGCTGCTGATCGAGGTGCTTGAAATCGCGCAGCCGCGCTTCGGCGCTCGATTTCTCATAGAAGTCGGCACCCGGCGTCTTGAGCGCGATCTGCAGCTGCTCGATCGCCGCCGGCAGGCTGCCGATCTGCGCGTACGCTTCCGCCATTGCGCTGTGCGCCTGAAACGGCTTGTGAAGGTCGGAATAGGCCTGCGCCTGCAGCCGGTAGAGCTTGTCGTCCGACGCATCCTGCAGCTTGCCGGTAACGAAATCGAGCGCGGGCTTCGCCTTGTGCATTCGCAGCAGCGCATTGGCGTAGCCATAGATCAGCGCGCGGTAGTTCGGAAATGATGTCAGCGCCGTGCGATAGGCCTGCACCGCACCCGCGGTGTCGCCCGCGTTCATCTTCAGTTCCGCGCCCAGCGCCTCGACGATCGGGCTCGACGGCACCAGTTTGTGCAGCGTAGCGAACTCGGCTTCGGCGCGCTTGTAATCCCGATTGCGCATCAGTGCGATCACCAGCCCGTAGCGTGCCGCCGCCTCATTCGAATATCGTTTCTGCGAAACGCTGCCCTGGAAAAACGTCAGCGCCTGCTGCGAGCTGTCGAGCAGCGCCCGCAGCCGTGCCCGGATCAGATCGAACGCGAGGCTGTCCGGAACCTGCTTGTACGGCAGATCCTGCACCCGGTCCTCGAGGTAGGCGATGCGCTCGTAGGTCAGCGGGTGGTCCTGCAGATAAGACGGCGCAGCACTGGCCTCCGAAAAGCGGCTCGCCCGTTCCAGGCGCTTGAAAAACGCCACCATCGCCCGCGGATCGAATCCCGCCTTCTCCAGAATCTGCACGCCGACCTGGTCGGCTTCGCGCTCGTTGGCGCGCGAGAACTTGAGCTCGCTCTGGATCGCGCCCGCCTGCGAGCCGGCAATCGCCGCTTCCGAAAGATCGGAATTGGCGAACGCCGCCAGTACGCCAAGCGCCAGCGTCGCCAGCGACATCATCATCGTCTGCTTCTGGTGCGCCAGCCGGCGCGACATGTGATGCTGCGAAATGTGGCCGATTTCGTGCGCAATCACGCTGGCGAGCTCCGATTCGCTCTGCGCCGCCAGGATGGTGCCAGTGTTGACGCCGATATAGGCGCCGGGCAGCGCGAACGCGTTTATCTGGTCGTCGCGCATCAGAAAGAAATGGAAATCCTTGGTATCAACCGGGCTGTTCGACACCAGCCGGTAGCCCAGATCGTTCAGATAATCGGTCGCTTCGGTATCGTCGTAGTACTCGGAGCCGGCACGGATGTCGTGCATGACCTGGCGGCCAATCTCCTGCTCCTCCTGCGGCGACAGCGTCGCCTCGGACACGTCGCCGAGATCCGGAAGATCCGCCGCGTAGGTGTGCACCGCAACGGTCAGCAGCAACAGCATGATTACGCGCAAAAGCCTCATGAGTGCTATGATAATTCGGCTCTTGCGTTGGTTCCTAGTGAAACCGGGGATTGGGGATTAGAGATTGAAGATTGGGTCTGATTTCCGGCGCCGCGCGCGGCAGGTTTCTCCAAATCCCTAATCTTAAATCCCTGATCCCTCCTTACATGGCCCAGCTCACCCACTTCGACGCCGACGGCCAGGCCCACATGGTCGACGTGGCGGCGAAAGCCGAAACACACCGCGTCGCGCGCGCCGCGGGCCGCATCGTGATGGCGCCGCC
>DASSON010000037.1:0-5352 GCA_035700525.1 Burkholderiales bacterium | reverse complement strand
CACCCGCGGGTGGCAATCACGCTGGCGCAGATGACCAGCGTCGAGCAGTTGGCGGCGCTGCGCGAAGGGGAGGTCGATGCCGGCTTCGTGCGGCTGCCGCTGCGCCACCGCGCACTGGAATGTGAACTGGTAGTGCGTGAGCCCTTCCTCGCGGTGTTGCCGCAGACGCACCGGCTCGCGCGCAAGCGGCGCATAGAGGTTTCCGCGCTCGCGGACGAGCCGTTCGTGATGTTCGAACGCCATACGCACCCGGGACTTCACAGCGCGATCGTCGCGCTGTGCCGCGCGTCCGGCTTCATGCCGCAAGTGGTACAGGAATCCGAGCGGCTGCAGAACATCGTGGTGATGGTCGCCAGCGGCATTGGCGTGTCGCTGGTGCCGCGCTCGGTGAGCGCGCTGAAGACGCCGGGTGCGGTGTTCCGGCCGTTGATGGGCCCCGCCGCCGCGGCGACGCTGGAAACCGGCGTGGTTTATCGCAAGGGGCCGCGCTCCGCGACGCTGGAGGCATTTCTCGAAAGCGTGCGGACGTACGCGGCGAAGCGTCTGCGCGACGCGTGATGGCTGGTACGTAGCCGCGCAGCAAACCCGATTCATCATGTGCTGCCCAGGTTACGTCGTTCGGACCGACCCGGCCCGCAAAACCGCGGTACGTCGGTTGCGGGCCGGATTTGTAAACCGCAATCCGACGCGTCGCCTTACTTGCCGAGCAGAAGGTTCGGCAGTATCAGCGACAACTGCGGAAGGAAGATGAACAGCAGCAGCGCGACGATCAGCAGCACGATGAATGGCCATACTTTCCAGTAAAGCTCACCGAGATCGATGTCGGTGGCGCTCGACATGACGAAGAGGTTGAGCCCGACCGGCGGTGTGATCAGCGCGATTTCGATGTTCAGAATGACGACGATGCCGTAATGGACCAGGTCGATGCCGAGCGACTGCGCGATGGGCGCAAAAATCGGCGTCGTCAGCACGTTGAGCGCGACCGCTTCCATGAACATGCCGAGAACGAACATGATGCCGCTGACCACCAGCAGGAATTCATATCCGTTCAGGTGCGCATGGTTGACCATCGCCACGATGTGGTTCGGCACCTGCAGGAAGGTGAGTACTTTCGCGAACAGTATCGCGGCGGCGATGATGATGAAGATCTTGATGCTGGTGACGGCACTGCGCTCGAAAACGCCCCAGATGTCCCGTACCTTGAGCGTACGGTGGACGAATAGCGCCAGGAACAGTGAATAAACAGTGGTGATCGTGCCGATCTCGGTCGCGGTGAGCAGACCGGTGTAGAAGCCGTAAAGCACGATTACCGGCAGCAGCAGTATGCCGCCGGCGCGGCGCGTGAACGCCATTTTTTCGGCGAACGTGTAGCGGCGGACATGGTCGGGTGCGAGATTGAGTTTCTTCGCGGCGAACGCGAGATAGAGAATGAACATGCCGACCAGAATGAGGCCGGGAATCACGCCGCCAAAGAACAGCCGCCCGACCGATGCGTCGGTCAGCGATGCGTAGATCAGCATCGCAATCGACGGTGGGATCAGGATTGCGAGCGAGCCGGCCGCGGCGATCAGTGCGCCGGAAAAGCCGAGATCCCATCCTTCACGCGACATGCCCTGGGTGCCGATCTTGCCGATTGCCGCCGCGTCGGCGGCGCTGGAGCCCTGGATGCCGCCGAAAATCGCACACGCGATGGTGGTGACCGTTCCCATGCCGCCTGGCAACCGCCCGAACCAGCCGCGAGCAACGTCGAAGATGCGGTCGATCAGCTCGCCGCTGGAGATGATCTCGGCGGTGAGCACGAAGAACGGGATGGCCAGCAGCGTGAAGCTCTGCACGCTCTGGTAGAGCAGCGTCGGCACCAGTGCCAGCGGCGGTACGCCCATTACTTCCAGCGTGACGATGCTGGCGGCGAGCAATGCGAACGCGATCGGCATGCCGATCACAATCAGCGAAAACAGGATGATGAACGGCAGTGCGATCAGCATGGTCAGTCTGCCTCCGGCTTCGCCGCATAATCGCGCGACTGCGGTGTGGCGCCGCACACGAGTTCCGCCAGTTTCGCCAGGATATGGACGATCCACAGCGCGGCGCCCACCGGCAGAATGCCCTGTCCGTACTGGATCGGTATATAAAAGAATTCGTAAATCCGCTGGCCGCCGGCGGCGCCCTGTTCTACGACGTTGATGCTGCCGATCAAAACGTAAATCGCGATCGCCAGCATGATCAAAAAGAAAATAAACTCGACTACGCGCCGCATCATTGGCGGCATGCGCAGCAGCACGAAATCGGCGGTAACGTGGTCATCCCACGTGATGAGCGCCGCGGTGCCGAGAAACGTCATCCACACCAGCGCCAGCTCGGGGCCCTTGAGCACCCATTCTTCAGTGGAATGTCCGGAATTGCGGCTGATGATCGTGTAGATGGAGGTGCACACCGTCAGAATCAAAATGACGACGACGATGCTCATCTCCACTTTGGCGAGCCAGGCGACAAAGCGATGGATCCTGTTGCCGGCGTTTTGCTGAATGGGTATGTCGGCC
Source organism: Burkholderiales bacterium (assembly GCA_035700525.1). GTDB lineage: Bacteria > Pseudomonadota > Gammaproteobacteria > Burkholderiales > JBDZVW01 > JBDZVW01. The sequence continues at coordinate 2,812 of DASSON010000037.1, read as the reverse complement.
TCGCTCACGTGCTACCTCCTCGCGTCTTGTCGGCGCTCGGCGAATGGATACAAAAAACGGCCTGGTGGCGCGGATTGCACGGCGCGACACACCAGGCCGATGTCGTTGGTTATTAACGGGACGCGGTCAGCTCTCCGACACTGAGCGGCTTGCCGGCGAGTATGGCGTCGATTACATTCGCGCCATATTGCTTCTTGAGGTTTGCGTAGACCGGTTCGATCGCCTTGCGGAATTTTTTCACCGACTGCTGATCCGGCTCGTAGTACTTGCCGCCGTGCTGTTTCAGCACACTGACGTATTGCTTGAGATCGCCCCAGACGTCGTCAAAGTACTTGTCCGCCTGCTGCTTCGAGAACTTGCGGATGTCGGCCTGCACGTCCTTCGGCTGCTGCTGGAACCACCCCTTGTTGGCGACCCAGATGTACATGCCGTGTGTCGGGAACAGCATCACATTGGGCGCCACCTCGTACATCTTGGCCTTGGTGTAGGCATCGAACGTGGTGTATACGCCGTCGATCACGCCCTGCTGCAGTGCCGAATAGACTTCCGGGAACGAAATCTTGACGGTCGATGCGCCCATTGCCTTCAGTGCTTCGATCACGATCTGGTGGCCGGACGTGCGTATTTTTTTACCCTTGAGGTCAGCCGGGCTTTTGACCAGATCTTTCTTCATCGCGATGATCATCGGGCCTTCGTCCATCAGCGCCAGCCCTTCGAAGCCGCGGGTGGACAGCGTGTCCAGCATTGCCTGGCCGCTGGCACTGTCCATGAATTTGCGAAATTCTTTGGGTGTGGGCCATGCGAACGGCACCGCCGAGAGGTTGAGCAGCTTGGTATAGCCGGCGAACGCACTGTTCGGCTCGTTCGTCATCTGCACGATGCCGAGCTGCACCGCGTTGGCCGCGGCGCTGCCGGTGTAGAGCGAACCGTTGGGATACGGGATGACTTCGTACTTGCCGTTGGTCGCCTGCTTCATCGATTCGCCAAATGCGGCAACGGATTCTCCGCGCAGGGTGTTCGCGGCCACCTTGTACGGAAACTTGATCTGGATCGGGGCGGCCTGAGCCGCCGTCAGCGTCAGCGCACCGGCGCACAACCCGGCGAGCAGCGTGTAACAGAATTTTCGGACCATTGTCGGATTCCTCCTGTAAAGAGACACTTTAAAAAGCCATTTCCCGGCCGTAAGCCTGCGTCGGCGCGCGCCGGCGGGATCGACCATTATTACGCTCGGAGCGGCGTATCGCAAGACGATATGCCTCAAGCATCGGCAAGAGATTACGGTGCCCGCAGCCGGATTGCAAGCGCCGCCTGACAGCGTCGGCGATTTGGCTCGTCGTACCTGCAAAATGGCGTAACCGGAAGTTGGACAATCGGAATTCGGGGTGGGTTTCGAATCGGGACGGCTTTTATCCCGAACGATCTATGGCTAAAATTCCCCGCACATGCGACGGAAATTTCCAGTGACGACACCCCGGATCGTGGCCGCGCTGGCCATCCTGCTGATTCTTGGCGGGTGTGCCACGGCGCCGCACCGGGAAGTGCCGGCACAGGGGCCGTCTATCGTCGGACGCCAGGCTTCGCCACAGGCGCTGAAAAAAGGCAGTCAGGTCGTGATGTACGCGATGGGACTGCTCGGCGTCGGTTATCGCTTCGGCGGGTCGAATCCGTCCAGCGGCCTCGATTGCAGCGGCATGGTCAGCTACATCTACCGCAATGCAGTCGATATCGACCTGCCGCACAACGCCCGCGCGATTGCTCGACTCGGCCGCAAGATCAATGTCAACCAGATGATTCCGGGCGACCTGGTGTTTTTCAACACGCTGCACCGGCCGTTCTCCCACGTCGGCATTTACATCGGCAAGGGCGAGTTCATTCATGCTCCGAGCAGCAACGGCAAGATCGAGATCACCCGTCTCAGCAATCCCTATTTCGCGCGGCGGCTGGAGGCGGCACGGACGTTTTTTTATTGAGAGTATGAGACTTGCGTTGTTGCAGCTGTGCCAGATTCGTTTGATCCGGTATTGCTAAATATCGGATCGGCCGAGACGATCGGCAGATTTTTCTCGGTCACCCGTGTGCGGGCGGGCGACCGAATGGGTACCGGTTCAATGTGTTGAAGTACACAGTCCCCTGGCATCACAGCGCATCGTGGTGTTCCCGATCACCAGCCTTATCGCTTCGGGGTGCCCGGCGGCATCGGATTGGACGACACCATAATGCATCACGCTGAGCCAGTTGTTTCGGTTGACGGCTTTCAGTATTTCGTGCGGTAGCGCGATCGTGTTCTGCGCTTCCATTCCATCCATCTGCAGCATCCCCGAGGCAGCCGCGTGGCCCGTGCTGTCGACCGGAGACGGATAATGACCGTGCCGCCTGCGATACGCGAGCAGGCCGAATCCCGATGCCGGTGCGGCGCTGCCGCGCAGTTCAGCTGTGAGTCTTTTTTCGACGATCGGCAGCAGGTCGCTTGAGCGGATGGCGAGCAGATTATCATTGCTGCCTGTCATGCGTGAGATAAACTCGGTTGGAGGATTGCCGGAATGTGGGCAATGCGGCGCAGGTGGCGTGGGGCTTTCCAGATAATTGCAATAAGTTTCCCAGAAACCGGTCTTGCCGAATGCGGCCATTGGCCGTGGCTGATTCGGCAGAGGAAATCCGGGTGCAAAAAGTACTGCCACCGCATTTTCGGATGTCCCGGCAGCAGTTTGAATGGTCAGGTCGCCTTCGACGCCGCTGTTGATGTCCTCGCTGCCGCCGGCGTGAAACCGGTCCGATAGTGCATACCATAATGGTGCGCCGCTGCCATCCTTCA
>DASSON010000036.1:0-21409 GCA_035700525.1 Burkholderiales bacterium | reverse complement strand
CGAATGCAGCGTGTAGCTCGGCTTGCCGGCATCCCCGATACGCACGGCATTGAAATCCTCGACAAAATAATCCGGATCGTGCCGCTGATTGGGAGCGATGCCCGGTTCCGGAAGCTGCACGCTGTGATTGAGCCAGACGGTTAATCCGGCCAGCACCACCAGCAGCACCAGCGGCAGCCAGGTCGTGAAGCGGTCGTTCATGCGGCGGAATCGGGCGGTGTGAGGTGCAGCGCGATCTGGCGCTCAAGACTGTTCTGCGCGCCCATGATCAGTTCGCACGCTTCGCGCACCGCGCCGTGTCCGCCCATCGCGCGCGTCACGTAATGCGCGCGCTGCCGCACCGGCTCCGGCGCATCGGGAACCGTCAGCGCCAGCGCACAGCGTGTCAGCAGCGGCAGGTCGACCACGTCGTCGCCCATGCACGCCGCCGCGGCCGGCTCGAGACCGAGTTGCGCCAGCAGTGTGACGTAGGCCGCGCCCTTGTCGGCGACGCCTTGAAACAGTCGTTCAATGCCGAGATCAGCTGCCCGCAATTCCAGCGCGCGCGAACGGCGGCTGGTAATGATCGCAAGCTCGACGCCGGAGCGCTTGAGCATCTTCAGTCCGTGCCCATCGCGCACATTGAACACCTTCAGCTCGTCGCCGTTCGGACCATAGTAGAGGCTGCCGTCGGTCAGTACGCCATCGACGTCGAGCACCATCAGCCGCACCGCACGCGCGCGCCGCGAAATCTCCTCCATCCGCGAGCCATCGGCAAGACGGCTGGCGCCATCACTTGGGTTGTCGGCGTCGCCCGCGAGGAGTTTGGGTTCGATGCCGCTCACGCTCAGATCACCCTGGCGCGGAACAGGTCGTGCATGTTGAGCGCACCGACCAGATGCTGCGCATCGTCAACCGCCAGCAACTGCGTGATCTTGTGGCGCTCCATGATTTCGACCGCCTCGGCCGCCAGCTTGTCGGGACTGATGGTGCGCGGCTCCGGCGTCATGATTTCCGCAATCGGCGTGGTCCGGAAATCGATGCTGCGCTCCAGCGCACGGCGCAGATCGCCGTCGGTGAAAATGCCGGTGACGCGGCCGTCGCCGTCGATGATCGCAGTCATGCCCATGCCGCCGCGCGACATCTCGAGCAACGCTTCGGCGGCCGTCGCGCCGGCGCCGACGCGCGGTATCTGTTCACCGCTGCGCATCACGTCGCGCACATAGGTCAGCAGCCGGCGGCCCAGCATGCCGCCCGGGTGTGAGAACGCGAATTCGTCGCGCGAGAACCCTTTCGCGTGCATCAGCGCGATCGCCAGTGCATCGCCCAGCGCCAGCGCTGCCGTGGTGCTGGCGGTCGGCGCGAGATTGAGCGGGCAGGCTTCCTGCGCCGCGCCGGCGTAGAGATGGGCGTCGGCTTCGCGCGCCAGCGTCGAATCCGGCGCGCCGGTCAGCGCGATCAGTTTCGCGCCGCGGCGCTTGATCAGCGGCACGATTGCCAGCAGCTCCGCGCTTTCGCCCGAGTTCGACAGCGCCACGAACACGTCGTCGCGCGTCACCATTCCAAGATCGCCGTGACTCGCTTCGGCGGGATGGACGAAATAGGCCGGTGTACCGGTGGAGGCCAGTGTCGACGCGATCTTGCGCGCGATGTGCCCGGATTTGCCGATGCCGCTGACGATCACGCGGCCGCGGCGGCCGAGAACGAGCTCCACCGCGTTCGTGAACTGCGCATCGAGTCGGGGGATCAGATCGCTGACCGCGCGCGCTTCGATCATCAGCACGTCGCGCGCGATATCGAGCGTTGCGGCCGGCGTATCGGTCATCGGTTGAGTCAGGGATCCTGTCATGAGGCCAGTCCGAATCTTTCATCAACGCACGAGACAAGCGTGAAACGTTTGATGTTGTTCGTCGGCATCTCCGGCGGCTCTTGTCGCGGGCCGCTTCGGAAAACCGGGTCAGTATAGCAGATGGCGGATGTAGTTCGGCACCGGGATTCCGCGTTCTGCCGCGGAATCCCGGTGCCGCCGGTCGCGACTGCCGGAGGCGGCAATCATACCTTCATCGCGTCCGGACCGCCGCCGGCGTGCGGATGAAACACCAGCCCCACCTGCGTGATGCGGTCGCCTTCCATTTCCCGGACGACGAGATCAATGCTGCCCAGCGTCAGGCGGTCACCGACCACCGGCAGCCCGTTGAAGGTGCGCACAAAGTATTCCGCCACATTCGCCGTACCCGGATCCTCGGGCAGCGGCGCACCGTAAAGTGTCGCCACCTCGGCCAGCCGGGCGTCGCCGCTTACCGTGAAGTCGCCGAAGAACTGGCGCCGGGTCAGTTGCTGCGCTTGCGGCGCGGCCGCGAACAGCTTGTTCAGACGCTCGATCGCGGTGCCCGGGCCGATCAGATAAATTCTGTCGTCAGGCTGGATAGTCGAGACCTCCCGCGGCGGCAGCAGCCGCTCGCCGCGTGCTACCGCAGTGATGTGCACATCGTCGCCCAGCGACAAGTCGTCAGGCGCCATCTCCGCGGCCGGACTGTCGCCGCTGATGCGGTAGACGACCAGCTGGAAACCGGCGCGGCGCGGCGCGTCGAGGTCCAGCCGTTGCAAGGGTCCCGGCGCCGGCGGTATCACCAGCCCCAGCCGGCGTGCCAGCGGCGTGATGGTCCAGCCTTGCAGGATCAGCGAAACCAGTACCACGAAGAATGCAACATTGAAGTACAGAACCGCATGATCAAGTCCCGCCATCAGCGGAAACATTGCCAGAACGATCGGCACCGCACCGCGCAGCCCGACCCATGAGACGAACGCCTTTTCCGCCCACGGCATGCGGAATCCCGCCAGGCACAGATACACGGCCGCCGGCCGCGCGACGAACGTCAGCGCTGCCGCCACGGCGAACGCGGCGGGAGCGATTTCCAGCAGCTCGACGGGGTCGACCAGCAGTCCCATCACGATGAACATGACGATTTGCGAGAGCCACGCCAGCCCGTCGGCCACGGTGGCGATCGAATGCCCGGAACGCATGCGTTGGTTGCCCATCACCACGCCCGCGAAGTAGACGGCGATAAATCCACTGCCACCGATTGCGGTGGTGCCGCCGAATATGAACAGCGCGCCGGCCAGCGCCAGCAGCGGATACAGTCCTTCCTCCAGTTTCAGACGGTTGATCGTCCACGTCACCACATAGCCGCCGGCGAGGCCGGTCGCCGCGCCAATGCCGAGGTGCTCCACCAGGAACCACAGCACGTGCCAGTCCCAGACACCGGCGCCGGCAGTTGAAAGCACACCAATCAGCGCGATCGTCAGCACCGCTGCCATCGGATCGTTGCTGCCGGATTCGATTTCGAGCGTCGCCGCGACGCGGGTCTTGATCTCCACGCCCTGTGACCGCAACAGCGCAAACACCGCGGCGGCGTCGGTCGAGCCGATAATGGCGCCCAGCAGCAGGCCTTGCGACAGCTTCAGGTCAAGTATCCATGCGGCAAAGAATCCGGTGATGATGGTGGTCACGATGACCCCGAGCGTGGCCAGCACCGCGGCCGGCCTCAGTGCAACGCGGAAGGTTTCGGCGCGGGTATTGAGCCCGCCATCGAACAGAATCACCGCCAGCGCCAGCGTGCCGATCACGTATGACAGCGGAACATTGTTGAAATGAATGCCGCCGGGACCATCCTCGCCGGCCAGCATGCCCAGCGCCAGGAACGCCAGCAGCAATGGCGCGCGCAGCCATGATGCGGCGGCACTCACCAGCAGGCTGGCGAGAAACAGAACCGACGCGACAAAGATGAGCTGATTGACCGTTTCCACGACGAAGCACCGTTTTTTTCGAGTGTAACCGAGTCATCGGTTTTTCGGTGCGACTAGGGCAGGAGACGGGAAAGGCGACATAGGCGATACAGCAGCATCTATGACGGTGACATGTTTTCATTCAATCTCTCTCCATTTCATATAAGAATGAAAACTTATTGTATTAAATATGTTTTTCATTCAAAATAAATTGTCAAATAAATTGAGTGAAAACCATGCGCGTGCTGGACAATGAGCAACGCCGGATTCTGATCGATATCGGACAGCTCTACGAAAACGAGCTCGAGATACGCCGGCGGATTCGCGATTACAGGGGCGGCATGACATGGAAAAAAGCGAAGGACCGCGAATATCTGTTTCGTTTGAGCGGCCGTACCGGCCATGGAAAATCGCTCGGCGCACGATCTGCCGGAACGGAAAAGCTGTACAAACAGTTCCATCAGGGCAAGGCGGCAGTTCAGGAACGGTTGGTGAAGGCGAAGGAACGTGGTGCTCACTACGCGCGGCTGGCGCGCGCGTTCCAGCTCGAACGGGTGCCTACCGTGGTGGCGAAGGTATTGCGCGAACTTGCGGTGCGCCGGCTGCTGGGGCGCGAATTCATCGTGCTGGGAACGAGTGCGCTTTACGCCTATGAGGCGCGAGCAGGCGTGCGTATCGATCCTGCGTTGACCGCTTCCGGTGATGTCGATCTGTTCTACGATGCGCGCCGCCGACTCGCTCTCGCTGCGGCGAAATTCGATGCGGGTGGACTGCTTGGTCTGCTACGCCAAGTGGACCGCAGCTTCGAGCCGATCCGGGCACACGGCTTTCGGGCGGTGAATTCAGATGAATTCATGGTCGATCTGATCGTCGCGCCACGCGACATGCGGGATGCGTCCACAGTGCGGTTCGGCGAGAGCGATCTGGTCGCGTCGGAGGTGCCCAGTCTTGAATGGCTTGCCAGCGCTCCTAAATTCGATGCCGTGTCGGTGGCTCTGGATGGCCGGGCGGTACCGTTGACGGCACCGGATCCGCGTGCGTTTTCGGTGCACAAAGCGTGGCTGTCGACCTGCCTCGATCGGGACCCGTTGAAAAGACCGCGAGACCGCGGGCAGGCGGAAATCGTCGCGCGGATCGTTCAGGAATATTTTCCGCATTTGCCGTTCACCGAAGAATATCTGCGGTTTTTCCCGAAGAAGCTGCTGCGGGCGAATTTGGGGCGGCTGGTCAAGGCGGAGGTTTCGGCCAGAGGCGAATGAGGCGACTACGTCACGGTACATGTATAATACATGTACTGTACCTATGGAGGCCCGGATGGAAAAATTGACACTGACGGCTCTGCGCCAGCGGCTTTTCAAGGTCGCGGATCAGGTATTGGAGACCGGCGTGCCCGTCGAAATCGAACGGCATGGACGCAAGCTTTTGCTGGCGCCGGAGGCGAAGTCCTTGAGACTTGCCCGGCTGAAACGCCGCAAGCTGATCAAGGGGCCGGCCGAATCCTTGGTGAATGAGCAGGTGGGCGAATGGCGCGAGCTTCGGAATCTCGGCTAGTCTACCTCGACACGCATATCGTCTGTTGGCTCTACGAGGGCCGTACCGAATTGCTGTCCGCGTATGCGGATGCCGCCATCGAACACGGGCGTTTGCGGGTGTCTCCGATCGTAAGCCTGGAACTCCAGTATCTGTACGAGATTCGCCGTATCAGCAAAAGTCCGGAGGCCGTGCTGTCGGCGCTTGCCGCCGATATCGGCCTTGAGACGGGTGAGGAGCCGTTTGCCTCCGTCGTAAAACAGGCGTGTACGCTAGGCTGGACGCGCGATCCGTTCGACCGCCTGATTGTCGCCGAAACAATGCTTGCGCAAGCGAAACTGGTGACCAAAGATGGCACGATTCGAAAGCATTGTGCTGCTGCCGTGTGGTAGCCGGCAACCGGGTTTCGGACAGTGAGGGTGTTTATCGCGGTAGCTTGATCGGGTGTTTTGTCCATGCTCGCGGGCGGGTTTTGTCAGTGGTTTGGTGGTTTGTCGGTAAAAAAACCCGCGCCGGATGGCACGGGCTTTGAATGAAGCAAACAAAATTAGAACAAGATTGCGGCGCCGCAATTGGAGGCGACACTCTGTGTGGCCCATAAACCGGTTGAGGCGTTGAAACATGATGTAGCCGGAGCGGCTCCCCCAAAGTCTGAATAGCGGAATGATCCTTGGTCTGCTCTGCCATCATCGATCTTGCGGTCTACTTCAGCCAGAATATCGGAGGGAATACCCGCGCCAGTTTTTAGGTTATGTCTTTCTGTTTCACTAGCTGTCCTTTGGTAATCCTTATCCCAATCGAGTTCCATCGGACTCGAATATGGGTTATTTGGAACTTGTCCAACTGTACCGTATGTATAACTTCCGGTTATGAACCCGGAATGCGAGAGATGGTCCCAAACCAGATTGTTTTCGTCTGGGACGCAGTTGGCGCCCGTTGGGCATCCCGTTGCGGCGCTCTGGATAAAACCATCGCCATTACCGTCCTTGGTAACTCCTGCGATCACCTCATGAGCCTGACTATAATCCCCAGGCAGCGCCCGATACCGATCCTGAAACCCATAGAATGCAGCCTTGTAGCCGTCCTGTATCGAAATCAGGTTTCTCACCCGGGCGCTGGTGATCAGCTCCTGGCCTTTCAGCACTCCCCCGAGCAGCAAGCCGATGATCACCAGCACGATGGCGATCTCGATCAGCGTGAAACCCGACTGTTTTTTTCTGCTGTACATTCGAAGCCCCTTCTGGGCAGATTGACACTGGCGAACATACAGCAAGAAGCGTGCTACTCGGATGCCGGATCACTGTATGGCCTGTTTACCATCCCGACTTTACGGTTATTTTCCGGAATGTGGCGATATCATCCGAAAGGACGCGATATTTTCTTTTTAAATCAAATTTAAAGTCCACGGCCGAGCGCTTCGGCTCAAACTTCTGGGCGTGCGGCAACGTAAAAAAGCTCTCCCGCTCGGTGTGTGAAATATGTCAATCACGTCATTTTTTCGGCAACACCGGCGCCTTTTTGGCGTTTTTTGCTTTCAGCTGGTTCAGGCGCTCGGTAAGAAACAGCGCTTCGTGCGGGTCCTTGATCGTGCCGCTGGCGAGCAGTCCACCGAGCAGAATTTCGGCGCTTTGATACTGTCCCATGTCGGCCAGCACAAAAATACGCATCTGTCGCGCCCACGGCGGGGCGGCGGTTGCGTAACGTTCGATCGCATCGGCATATTCAAGTGCCAGCGGCAGATCATGCAACCGGTGCCGCGCCATCACCGCCGCCTGTGCCAGCCAGCGCCAGCGCCGGTTCGGATCCGCAAAAAATTGGTGATAAACGAAATCCAGCATGCTGCGCACGCGTTTCAGGTCGGAGACACCGGCATAGACGCGGGACGCCAGCAGCAACGGATACTGGCCGCGCGGGTCGAGCGCAAGTGCCGCGCCCAGCCACTGCTCGACGCGCCGATAGTCGAGATCCTTGAACGGAATGCTGACGCCGGGCTGGTTGTCGAACGCCTGCAGATAGAGCGTGAGCCACTGTGCCTGCGCGATCGGCTCGCCGAAGCCGGCCAGGCGCAATACCGGCAGCGGCGGCAGCGGTGCCAATGCCGATGCGCGCGCAGCCGGTGCCGGCTGATGCGCCTGCCATGCGACCTGCAACGCCAGGGCGGCGACCAGCACGATGGCGATCCAGGGCGGGATTGCGGTGAGCGGGCGTGGGGTGATTGCGCTCATGGGGCTGCCCCGAAGTGCGAGTGTGGCTTTGAAGCAGCGTGTGGGTGTATCGAATTGGTGACAGTGGAGTCGTGATGAAGGTTGGTCGCTGAACAAGCGCCGCCCACCACCCCGTCCGCTTCGCGGCCACCCCGCCTCAATAAGGCGGGGAGAAAGTCACGGCGAGCAGCAGACATTCCGAATAACAACCGTTGGCACCCCGTATTTTGGTCGGTGTCGCGCATTTCAGCACGACTGCTTTTCCCCTCCTTATCGAGGAGGGGCGTTCGCGAAGGCGAACGGGGTGGTGGGCGGCGCCGACCAAAGCCGCCCAATTCGGCGCTCCATCGTTGTGTCCGCATGCTGCCGTACCGTCGGATTGAGCCGTGTGAGACATTCCGAACTGTTGTATGGCACGAGCGCAGCAGCCGCATCAGAAATTTTTCCGATAGAAATCGAACAGCGTGGCCGCCACCAGCAGCGCGACATAGATCGCGCTTTGAATCATGATTCCGGTGAGCGCCGGATGAGTACCGTTCACCAGCCACGCCGTCTGCGTGTAATGGTCGAACGCCGGCACAATGAATGCGACGGTTTTTACCGCGCCATTCATGATGTGGTGACCGATGCCGCCGCCGACGTCCGAAAGCGGGCTGGCCGCGATCAGGCGGATCGCGGTGATCGAGCGCGCCAGCAGGTAGAATGCGAGCACGAAGCTGGCCGCCGGCATCAGCTGGTTGAAAGTCGTGATGCAGAACAGCGCCAGTGCGATGACGATCCACAGTTCCAGCATCAGCGACACGCCCCACGCCAGCGCCTGCGGCCATGGTGCCAGAACCAGCAGCGGAATCGCCGCCGCCCACGCCAGTCCGGCTGCCACCAGGCCGAAGCCGGCGAGCTTGCCCAGCATCCAGGTTGCGCGCGGCAGGTCCAGCGACAGTGCCAGTTCCATGCCCTTGTCGTTCAGCTCGCGCACCGTTGTCGCGATCACATAGAGACCGGCAACGAATGCCATCGCCACGCGCAGTACCGCCGCAATAAAGGCGATCTGCAGACGCAGCGTTTCGGTGATTGCGATGGCCTTGATGAACAGGCTTGCCGCGCACACCAGGACGAGAATGGCAAGCGCCAGCCACGGCAGACGCGTGCGCCACGCTTCGAGCAAAGTGTAGCGCGCGATGGTTATGATTCGCCGATCCATGGTACGATGCTTGCGGGGCCTGCCGCCAAAGCCGAAGTATAGCGAAAACAGAAGCAAGTAATATTCCCAACCGTATCATGAATACCGTGGCCTCGACCCGACGTTACCGGGTGCTGTCGCAGTACCCGCAGTGGTGGCTCGCTTCACTGCTGCTCACGCTGCATGGCGCGCTGGCATGGGGAATCGACCAGTGGTGGTCGCGCGCGCTGCTGCTCGCACACTTTGGATTTTTTCTGCTGTGGCAACCATGGTGGGGTGAAGAGCGCCTGCAACCGCGGCATGTGGTGCTGGTGGCGTTCGGCCTGCTGTTTGCCGGCTGGGCGCAGTGGTGGTTGGTCGCGGTGTGGATCGGTGTGATGGTGGCGCTGATCGGCGGCAACGTGCCGGCGGCCGGCCACCGGCGTCTGGGTCCGCTGATCGCCGCGGTTTATCTGCTGACGCTGCTGCTGGGGTGGGTGGTGCCGCACCTGTTTGCGCATCCGGAATCGCGCGACGCACTGTCGTTTTTCGTGCGTTATCTGCTGCCGATTCTACCGTTGGTGATTTTTTTCATTCGCACCAATGAGCCGAGTGCGGCTCCGTTCGACCTGTTTTACAGCGTGATCCTGTTCTTGCTGGTGGCGACTCTGGTGCTCGGAAGTTTCGTGGTGCGCGATCTGGCGCAGACGGAATATCCAATGGCGCTGGCGGAAACGCTGATGGTCACCGCGTTCGTGCTGCTGGCGCTGGGCTGGCTGTGGAATCCGCACGGCGGCTTTGCCGGGCTTGGGCAGATGCTGTCGCGCTACCTGGTAAGCATCGGGCTGCCGTTCGAGCAATGGATGCAGTACCTCGCCGACCTGGCCGAGGAAGAGCGCGACCCGGAAGCGTTTCTGCAGCACGGGCTCGATCATCTGGCACAGCTGCCGTGGATTGCCGGAGTGGGCTGGACCACGCTGCATGGTTCGGGCGAGATCGGCAGCCGTTCGCAATCCGGCAACGCACTTGCATTCGGCGACCTGGCGCTCACCGTGTATACGCAACGGCAGCTCAATCCCGCGTTGCTGCTGCACCTGAAGCTCCTGCTGCGGATGCTGGCGCATTTCTACGAAGCGAAACAGCGCGAGGAAATTCAGCGCCGCAACGCTTATACGCAGGCGATTCACGAGACCGGTGCGCGGCTGACGCACGACGTCAAGAATCTGCTGCAATCGCTGAAGTTGCTGTGCGGCATCGGTATCGATGCCAACGGCGACGCCGCAAACGACGGTGCGCGGCAGGCGCTGTTTGCGCGCCAGTTGCCGCAGATCACGCAACGGCTGCAGACGACGCTCGACAAGCTGAAGGCGCCGGTGGCAGCGGACAAGACGCAGGCGCCGGTTGCGGCGGCAAACTGGTGGGATACGATGCAGCGCCGCTATCACGGCAGGAACGTCGCATTTGCCGTTGCCGGCAAGCTGGACGGGCTGATGGTGCCGGGCGATCTGTTCGACAGTGCGACCGACAACCTGCTGCAAAATGCGTTACGCAAGGTGCCGCCGCCGGCTGGTCTGGAGGTGCGTGTGAGGCTCGATGCCGCCGATGGCGGCGCATTGACGGTGTCGGACAATGGCGCACCGGTGCCGCCGGAAGTGGCGCGGACGCTGTTCAACGGACCGGTGCCGTCCGCTGCCGGTTTCGGTGTCGGGCTGTATCAGGCGGCGCGGCAGGCGCAGCGGCTGGGCTGGCGGCTGCTGCTGGCCGCGAATGAACCGGGCAACGTACGCTTCACGCTGGAACGCAACGCCGGCGCGCGATGAGCTTGGCAACCTGCCGCGGCGCCGCGCAGCGGCAATCGTTTGTCATGATGGCTGTCATGACCGGGCCTCGGCGTGCAGGCTGTTGATGTCGCTGACGATGCGATCGAGCAGCAGCGGCAAAAGCGGGTGACCGGCCGCTGCCTCGGCCGCTTGCGCATCATGCACGCGGCGGTGGGCGTCGGCTGATGTCGCCGCCGCTGCGGCCGGCGCGGCAGCGTGTCCACCCGCCACAGCGCGTGCGACATGCGTCAGCAAGTCGTCGAGCGATGCCGTCAATTCGTCGAGTCTGGCTTCCCGCACCGGGGAGCCGTCCAGTTGAATCGCCAGCGCCGTCGTGTGCTGGCACAGCCGCCGCAGGTACGTCGTCAGAACCAGGGCGTTGCTGACGCTGTGGCGCCGGTTTCCGGGCTCGGCCAGCATGCGTTGGAACGCCGCTTCGGCGTTGCCGGTGTCGATTTCGGCGCGGCGCCGCAGCTGGATCACGGCAGACGCCTGCGTGTCGCCGGTCGCCGCGGCCGCCAGCACTGCGCGCAGGTAATCGCGATTCGCGGTCACCGCACGCGCCAGATAGTCGGGCAACTGCAGCCGCTGCCAGCTCGGCCACAGCGCATAGCCGGCAATCAGCGCCAGCACCGCACCGAGCAGCGTGTCCAGCGTGCGGTAGCCGATGTTGCGCCAGTCGCCCGGCGCGAACACGTCGAGCAGCAGGATGATCAGCGGCGTCAGGAAGACGACACCGATGCCGTAGTGACGCCGGATCAGCAGGAAGGTAAGGAAGGTCAACACCACGATTGCGACGTCGAGCGTGATCGTGCGATGTAAAACAAAAACCAGGATGCTGGCGAAAAATGCGCCGACGATCGTGCCGCCGCCGCGCCCGACCGCGCGCTGCAGCGTGGCACCGAAATCCGGCTGCATCACGACCAGCGATGTCATCGGTATCCAGATGCCGTGCGGCAATTTGAAATAGGTGAAGATCGCGGTGCCGGTGGCGGCTGCAACGCCGACGCGCAGGCCGTGGCGAAACGGAATGGCGTTCAGTGTCAGCTGCGCACGCACGGCCGCGAGATCGATGCGTGCCGTGCGCGCGCGCAGCGGCGGCAGCAGTCCCGGCAGGCGGTAGTGCAGGCCATGCAGCTGCGCCAGCGCTTCGACGGCAGCCTGGACATGGCGTTGTGCCTGGCGCAGCGCGGCGAGCGCCGGTTCGAGTGCCGCCGCCGGCGCTTGCCGCTGCAACGCTTCGAGCGCGGCCAGCGAGCGCTGCAGGTCATCGGTGCGGATTTCGCCGTGTCCGGCGAGCAGCGTTGCATACAGCTCGCGGCAGATCCTTTCCAGTTGTATCAGTGTGTCGGTGATCGCCCGCACCACGGATTTTTCAAGAGCCGGCTGCCCGCTGGCGGCAGCGTGATGCAGGCTGAGCATCGCGGCACTGATGCGCGACGCGGCGCGGATGAACACCAGCAGCTGCTCGATCACCGGGCTTTTTCCCGCGATGCCGGAGCGCACGTCACCCAGCGCAGCCGACGCCTGCTCGATCGCGGTTCGCACCGCGTGATGGCGACGCGCGATTTCGCGTTCCCGGCGCCCCGGACGGGTGCGCTCCGTTCCGCGGCTCGCAATCAGCGCCACCAGGTCGGCGCAGGCAATGAGGCAGTCCGCGACTTCCTGAATCAGCCGCCGGTATGGCCGCAGCTTCCAGAAAATCAATGCCACGATGATGGTCCAGACGCCGCCCAATGCATACAGCCCGGCTTCGTGCAGCCCGCCCATCACCGTGGTCGGATGCAGCATGCCGACCAGAAACACGATGCCGAAATTGAGCCCCAGTGAAGTTCCGGTCTGGCCGAAACTGCGTGCGAAACCGCCGACACCGGCGACTCCGAACATGATGAGCGATGCCAGCCACCACACTTCCCGCACCTGCGAGCCGATGAACAGGCCGATCGGTGCCAGCACGGTGTTGAGCAGCATCACGGTGAGTCGCCGGCGATAGGCGCCGCCGGTGTCGGACATCGACGTTTGCAGGCCGCCGATCGCCGCGATCAGTCCGGCCGTGCCGAAACCGGCCGCCTGCAGCGCGATCAGCGGGACCGCCGTCGACAGCGTGCCGCGAACGGCGCCTGAAAGCGCGATCTGATTGGCGCCGGAAATCAGGTAGGCACGAATGCGTTTCACCAATGCTGTCATCGGCGGCGGGCGGTTATGAAGCCGGAATCAACGGAAGTGTAACGTGGCCGCCGCCGCTGCGCGCGGATGTGACGCTCGGCTATACTGGACCCATGTGCCACATGCAATGAGCCGACAATGGATGCCGACCGGTTTCTCTCGCAGCAAATCGACTATTACCGCGCCCGTGCGCAGGAATACGATCAGTGGTTTTTGCGCCAGGGCCGCTATGATCGCGGCCCGGAATCGACCCGCCGCTGGTTCGCGGAAGTCGATACGGTGCGTGATGCGCTGGAACGGTTTCGGCCCGCGGGCCATGTGCTCGAGCTGGCCTGCGGTACCGGCTGGTGGACCGCGGAACTGGCGCGTAGCGCGACGCGGGTGACCGCGCTCGATGCCGCGCAGGAGACGCTGGCGCTCAATCGGCAACGGGTGCAATCGCCGCAGGTCGAGTATGTTCAGGCCGACATTTTCGAATGGCAGCCGGGCCGGGGGCAGCGTTTCGATGCGGTATTCTTCAGCTTCTGGCTGTCGCACGTGCCGCCGCAACGCTTCGACGGGTTCTGGGACAAGCTGCGCGGCTGGCTGACGGACCAGGGGCGGGTATTTTTCATTGATTCGCGCCGTGAGCCGACCTCGACCGCAAGCAACCATCAGCTGCCACAGCCGGAGTCGGTGGTCTCCAGCCGCAAACTGAATGACGGGCGCGAATTCAGCATCTACAAAATATTCTATGATCCGAGCGAACTCGCGGACCGGCTGCATGACGTTGGCTGGAACGCGCAGCTGCAGGTGACTCCCTCATATTTCATTTACGGCACGGCCGCACCCGCCTCGTGTTGAACGCCAGGCGTTTGATGTACGGCGCGCCGCTGCTGTGGCTGATGGCCGGTGTCGCGTGCGCACAGGCGCCGGTGGTGCAGTTGCCGCCGCATGACAACGCGCTGCAGCACGCCCAGCATCAGGCGAGCCATGCGTTGCGCCAGTGGAAAGATGCGCACTTCACGGCGCAGCAGGCACAGCAGGATTTCGTCAACGCCAGGGAAGCCTACGACAGCGCCCGCAGTGAATTCGAACAGGCGCGCAAAAATCGCGATGCGGCACGTGCGCGTGAGGAGCGGGCGCTGAAAGCTTATCAGGCGGCGCTCAAAAAGGCGCACGGCGCCGCCGACCACCGGTAGGGGCGTTATCGCGTCGGCGCGTTTGCGTGCCGAACCGGCTGAAGAACGCGATGGTTGACCGTGCCTGGCGGCTCGTATCGCGATCATCCCGATCGCCGATGTCGTTTGAAATGAGCGAGGGTGATCGGCAGACGCGGCCCGGTACTTTTGCCCGTTTTCGACGATGCGGGTTTCGCCCCTGTAAATGACGATGGAATGATTTGATCTTGCATTCCACGTTTGATATAAAGGCCCAACGCGCGCCAGCGCACCCCACACCGGCAGTGGAGGGCAGCATGTTCAGGCACATCCTCATCCCTACCGACGGTTCGGAATTGTCGCGCAAAGCCGTGCGCATGGGCATCGATCTGGCGAAGCTGCACGGCGCGATGATCACCGGGGCCCATGTGATCCCGGACTATCATCTGATGATCGCCTACGAAGGGGCGTTCGATCCCGTCACCGAAGACCGCATCGAGCAGGAAGCAAGCGCCCGCGCCGACAATTATCTGCAGTTCATTCGCGACAGCGCGAAGCAGGCGGGCATTGCCTGTGATTGCGTATGCGAGACCGGCGATCATCCGCACGAAGCGATTCTGAAAATTGCGCGCTCGCGCGCCTGTGATCTGATTCTGATGACGTCGCACGGACGGCGCGGACTGGCGGCGGTGCTGCTTGGAAGTGAAACCCGCAAGGTTCTGACGCACGCCGAGATTCCCGTGCTGGTGGTGCGCTGATACGAATTTCGGACGCACGGCGTTGCCGGCCGTTTTTGTTGAAAGGTGGCCGGAGACTTATAAAAGCATGTAAATCAAACGCCTGTTACATCGGTGATACAGCGCTGCTGCTTCGCAGCACGGATGGCTTGCAGTTGTTCCCGTTGTCTGGCATAATGGCGTTGTGTCGATGCTCGCAACGAGTGTTGGCACAGTCCTCCAAAACCTCCTCCTTTGGTGGAAATTTAGCGCAACCACTTGTGGTTGCGCTTTTTTTTGCCTGTTTTCAGTGAATGTCAGCGCGCTTTCCGTGATGGCGATTGATGCTGGCGCATGCGATATTCGGTGTTATTCCTGCATCGCAACATCACGGCTCTTCTGGAATTTGTCTAACAAAAATAATGAGAATTATTGCTTTATAAGTATTCAATGTATCTCTAAAATTATAATGTTGAGGTTATGCCCGGCATAAAAACCTTTGTGCGACCGGCACGATCAAGCCGGCTACAATGAAACGTCATTCCGCCATTGCTTCGTGTCACTGTGGCGGATCGTGAACGCATCCGTGGGACGGTGACCGGACGCAGTTTCAGAAACCGGAGCCGGCTCCCGATTTTCGATGATGCGCCAGCGCGCGACGTCGCGCTTCTGTTACTCCGCATCGCCGCGCCGCCGTTTCGGCTTTGCCGAATTCGTTAATATTGACCGTGGTCAAGGTGACGTGCGGTATGCGCAGTTTAGATTTAATGGTTGACTAAACCGTTTGTTTAAAGTGGTTCATTCATGAAAATTCACGAATACCAGGCAAAAGAAATTCTTCGCAAACATGGCGTCGCTACGCCGCGTGGCATTCCGTGCTTCAGTGTGGGGGAAGCGGTTGCGGCAGCACAGAAACTCGGCGGAAAAGTATGGGTGGTAAAAGCGCAGATCCATGCCGGCGGCCGCGGCAAGGGCGGCGGCGTGAAGCTCGCGAAGTCGATCGATGAAGTCAAAACGCTGGCCGGTGAGATTCTCGGCATGCAGCTGGTCACGCATCAGACCGGCCCCGAGGGGCAGAAAGTGCGGCGGCTGCTGATCGAAGAGGGCGCCGACATCAAGAAGGAACTGTATGTCGGAATGGTCGTCGATCGCGGCTCGCAACGCGTGGTGCTGATGGCGTCGAGCGAAGGCGGCATGGACATCGAGGAAGTCGCTGCGCACACGCCGGAGAAAATCCACAAGGTGGCGATCGATCCGCAGACTGGTCTGACCGACAAGGACGCCGACGATATCGCACGCAAGATCGGTATTCCGCCGGTGGCCATCGAACAGGCACGCAAGTTCATGCATGGACTTTATGAGGCATTCGACGCGACCGATGCGTCGCTCGCCGAAATCAATCCGCTGATCCTGACCGGCGACGATCGCGTGCTGGCGCTGGACGCGAAAATGAATTTCGATGACAACGCGCTGTTCCGCCACCCCGACATCGTGGCGATGCGCGATCTTGATGAAGAAGATCCGGCCGAGGTCCAGGCTTCCAAGTTCGATCTGAACTACATCTCGCTCGACGGCAACATCGGCTGTCTGGTGAACGGTGCCGGACTGGCGATGGCGACGATGGACATCATCAAGCTCTACGGCGGTTCACCGGCGAACTTTCTCGACGTCGGCGGCGGCGCCACCACCGAGAAGGTGACCGAGGCGTTCAAGATCATGCTCGAGAATCCGCACCTGAAGGCGATTCTGGTCAACATCTTCGGCGGCATCATGCGTTGCGACGTGATCGCGCAGGGCGTCGTCGCGGCGGCGCATGAAGTGAAGCTCGAGGTGCCGCTGGTGGTCCGGCTCGAGGGCACCAACGTCGATCTCGGCAAGAAAATACTCGCCGATTCCGGATTGCCGATCATTTCCGCCGCCAACATGGCCGATGCCGCACAAAAGGTGGTGACCGCGGCCAATGCCAAGGCGGCGTGACACGCATTAACAAAGGGTTTAGAGCATGTCGATTCTGATCAACAAGAACACCAGGGTTCTCACTCAGGGCATCACCGGCAAGACCGGCCAGTTTCACACCAAGATGGGCAAGGAATACGCGAACGGCGCCAATTGTTATGTCGCCGGCGTGACGCCGAAGAAGGGCGGCCAGAATTTCGAAGGCATTCCGATTTTCAATACCGTGAAGGAAGCGAAGGCCGCCACCGGCGCCACGGTATCGGTGATCTATGTTCCGCCACCCTTTGCCGCGGCTGCGATCGACGAAGCGGTCGATGCGGAAATGGATCTGGTGATCTGCATCACCGAGGGTATTCCGGTGCGCGACATGATCCGGACCAAGTACCAGATGCAGGGTAAAAAGACGCGCCTGATCGGCCCCAACTGCCCCGGCGTGATCACGCCCGACGAGATCAAGATCGGCATCATGCCCGGCCATATTCACAAGAAAGGGCCGGTGGGTGTGGTGTCGCGATCGGGAACTTTGACTTATGAAGCGGTCGGACAATTGATGGAGCTGGGTCTCGGACAGTCGTCGTGCATCGGCATCGGCGGCGACCCGGTCAATGGACTTAAACACATAGACGTGATAAAGATGTTTAACGATGATCCCGATACCGAGGCGGTCATCATGGTGGGCGAGATCGGCGGCTCCGACGAGGAAAATTGCGCGCGCTGGATCAAGGACAACATGAAAAAGCCGGTGGTCGGATTCATCGCGGGCGTTACTGCGCCACCGGGAAAGCGCATGGGGCATGCCGGTGCGATCATTTCCGGCGGCAAGGGTACGGCGGCCGAGAAACTGTCGGTGATGGAAGAGTGCGGAATCAAGGTGACCCGTAATCCCGCCGAAATGGGCAAGTTGTTGAAGTCGGTATTGAAGTGACGACGCGTTTCTCTGTCGCCGTCCGAAGAAGGGCGAAACGATGAAACTCGAAAACATTCCGCCGCGCGATCCGAAATACCGGCGCGGCAAACTCAAGGGCCGTCCGCTTGACCTGAAGGCGCTGGCTGAAGTGCAGGCGCTGCTGGGGGACGAACCGCGACGGCGTGATCTGCTGATCGAGCATCTGCACAAGATCCAGGATCATTACGGCCACATCTCGGCTGAGCACATCGTGGCACTCGCCCGCGAAATGAAGCTGGCGATGACCGAAGTGTACGAAGTGGCGACGTTCTACCACCATTTCGACGTGATCAAGGAAGGCGACGAGGCGCCGCCGGCGCTCACGGTGCGGGTGTGTGATTCACTGTCGTGCGAAATGGCCGGCGGTGGTGCGCAGCTGATCGACAAATTGAAGGGTATTCTCGGGCCCGACGTGCGCGTCATTCCGGCGCCCTGCGTGGGACGTTGCGAAACCGCGCCAGTAGCGGTGGTGCATCAGAATCCGGTGCTGGAGGCGACGACCGACAAAGTGCAGGCGGCAGTGTCCGCCGGCGACACACGCTGTGCGGTTGGCGAATACGTGAATTACGCCAGCTACCGCAAGCAGGGCGGCTACAACATTGCGGCCGAATGCCTGTCGGGCAAGCGCGATGTCGAGACGGTGATCAAGGAGATGGAAAATTCCGGTCTGCGCGGGCTCGGCGGCGCCGGGTTTCCTGCCGGACGCAAATGGCGCATCGTGCTCGCGGAACCGGCACCGCGCCTGATGGCGATCAATATCGACGAAGGCGAGCCCGGCACGTTCAAGGATCGCTACTATCTCGAGCGCGATCCGCACCGCTTCCTGGAGGGTGCGCTGATTGCGGCGTGGGCGACGCAGGTATCGGAGATCTACATCTATCTGCGCGACGAATACGCCGGCTGCCGCGAGATTCTCGAGCGCGAGCTGAAGGCGTTGCAGAAGAATCCGCCGTGTCCGTTGCCGCCGATCCAGTTGCGGCGTGGCGCCGGCGCCTATATCTGCGGCGAAGAGTCGGCGATGATAGAGTCGATCGAAGGCAAGCGCGGCATGCCGCGGCTGCGTCCGCCGTACATCGCGCAGATCGGCCTTTTCGGCCGGCCGACACTCGAGCACAACATGGAAACCCTGCACTGGGTACGCGATATCCTCGACAAGGGCGCGGACTGGTTCGCATCGCACGGCAGGCATGAGCGCAAGGGACTGCGTTCGTTCTCGGTTTCCGGGCGCGTGAAAAAGCCGGGCGTGCATCTGGCGCCCGCCGGCATCACCGTGCGCGAACTGATCGACGAATATTGCGGTGGCATGCTGCCGGGCCATGAGTTTTACGGTTATCTGCCGGGCGGTGCGTCAGGCGGCATTCTGCCGGCGTCTCTGGGCGACGTGCCGCTCGATTTCGATACGCTGCAGCCCTATGGCTGCTTCATCGGTTCGGCGGCGGTGATCATCCTGTCGCAGCATGACACGGCGTCGGAAGCGGCCGGCAGCATGATGCGGTTTTTCCGTCATGAGTCGTGCGGGCAGTGCACGCCGTGTCGCGTCGGTACCGCCAAGGCGGTGAACCTGATGGCACAGCGCCAATGGGATCAGGGATTGTTGAATGAGCTTTCAGGGGTAATGATGGATGCCTCGATCTGCGGGCTGGGGCAGGCGGCACCCAATCCGACACTGAGCGTGATGAAATATTTTCCGGACGAAGTCAAATCCGGATGACCGTGACCGTGACGGCCGCAACAACGACATCAGCGCGACGTGGTGTGATTGACAGTGCCCCGAGTATTACCGGAGGTATGTAATGAATGCGATGACTGAACAGGCATTGAAGCCGGAGACCGTCCGCTTCAAGCTGAATGGCAAGGACGTGGAAGGATTCGCCGACGAGACGATCATCGAGGCGGCAGCGCGTCATGGCGTCGAGATTCCGCACCTGTGTTATCAGGAAGACATCAAGCACGGATTCCAGCGTGCGACCGGCAACTGCCGTTCCTGCATGGTCGAGATCAAGGGCGAACGAGTACTCGCTCCGGCCTGCTGGCGCAAACCGACTCCGGGGATGGAAGTTACCACCGACAACGAGCGCGCCCAAACATCACAGAAGATGGTGCTGGAGCTGCTGCTCGCCGACATGCCGGAAGACCGTTATACGCGGGATTCGGAGCTCGATCACTGGGCGGCGAAGATGAGCGTGACGCAGCCGCGCTTTGTCGGGCGCAAACAGCCGGTGGCCGATCTCTCCCATCACGCGATGGCAGTCAATCTCGACGCCTGTATTCAATGCACGCGTTGCGTGCGCGCCTGTCGCGAAGAGCAGGGCAATGATGTCATTGGGTTCGCGTTCCGCGGTGATCAGTCGAAGATCGTTTTCGATCTCGACGACCCAATGGGAGCATCGACCTGCGTTGGCTGCGGCGAATGCGTGCAGGCGTGCCCGACCGGGGCATTGGCGCCGGCACGTGGCGCAGCCCTCGTCGAGGTCGAGAAGAAGGTGCGTTCGGTGTGTCCGTTTTGCGGCGTCGGCTGTCAGCTCGAGTTCAACATCAAGGACAACCGCATTCTTTATGTCGACGGTGCTGATGGGCCGTCGAACCATGGCCGGCTGTGCGTGAAGGGACGTTACGGTTTCGACTATGTGCACAATAAGCAGCGGCTGACACGGCCCTTGATCCGCAAGGCCGGCGTTCCGAAGTCCGCCGACCTGGTGATGGATCCGGGCAATCCGCTGGAATATTTCCGTGAGGCGAGCTGGGAAGAAGCGCTTGATCTCGCTGCGTCGAAACTGAAGGAAATTCGCGACGCGGGAGGCAGCGATGCACTGGCCGGATTCGGTTCCGCCAAGGGTAGTAACGAGGAAGCCTACCTGTTCCAGAAACTGGTGCGCACCGGCTTTGGTGGCAATAACGTCGATCACTGCACGCGATTCTGCCATGCGTCGTCGGTCGCCGCGTTGCTTGAAGGCATCGGCTCGGGTGCGGTGTCGAATCAGGTTTCCGATGTGCTCAAGGCAGAGGTGATCTTTCTGATCGGCTCCAATCCAACGGTCAATCATCCGGTGGCCGCGAGCTGGATCAAGAACGCGGCGCGCAATGGCGCGACGCTGATCATTGCCGATCCGCGGCGCTCTCCCGATTTATCGCGCTTTGCCAAGTACTTCCTGCAGTTCAATGCGAGTACCGACGTTGCGCTGCTGAATGCCATGTTGCATACCATCATCACCGAGGGACTGACGGACAAGCAGTTCATTGAGGACCGCACCAGCGGTTTTGATGCGCTCAAACAGAATATCAAAGACTACAGCCCGGAGAAGATGGCGCCGATCTGCGGCATTCCGGCAGAAACCATCAAGGAAGTCGCACGGCTCTACGCCAAATCGAAGGCCTCGATGATCCTCTGGGGCATGGGCGTGTCGCAACACGTGCACGGCACCGACAATGCGCGCTGTCTGATTGCGCTGGCGCTTTCCACCGGCCAGATCGGGCGGCCGGGCACCGGACTGCATCCGCTGCGCGGGCAGAACAACGTGCAGGGCGCGTCCGACGTCGGACTGATTCCGATGGTCTATCCGGATTACCAGGCGGTGACCGATAAAGGCGTGCAGGCGCAGTTCGAGGAATTATGGGGTACCGAACTTAATCCGAAGACCGGACTGACTGCGACGGAGATCATGGACGCGGCGCACGCCGGTCAGATTCGCGGCATGTATCTGATGGGTGAAAATCCGGCCATGTCGGATCCGAACGTACAGCATGTGCGCGAGGCGCTGGCCAAGCTGGACTGGTTTGTGGTGCAGGAAATTTTCCTGACCGAGACCGCCTATTTTGCGGACGTTATTCTGCCGGCGACGGCGTGGCCGGAAAAGGACGGGACGGCCACCAATACCGACCGCATGGTGCAACTCGGGCGCAAGGCCATCGAGCCGCCCGGCGACGCGAAACCTGATCTGTGGATCATACAGCAACTGGCGCAGCGCCTCGGACTCGACTGGAATTATGACGGAGCACGAGACGTGTTTA